>JAITST010000527.1 GCA_031287585.1 Planctomycetaceae bacterium
TGATTCCTTTCAATCGGGAGTGAAAAATAAAAATTAACACAAATTATAGCCATTTTATGGCAGTTTGAGAAGAATAAAAAATATGGACAAATTGTAAGACACCTTCAAAGGGATGCCCCTTACGGGGTAAGGGCATAACTTTTGGGTTCTATCTTATCTTGCGGGATAATATCTCCATTCTCCAACCTAAATATGGTATCAGATATCATTGTTTGCGCATTCGCAGGGGATAATAAAAAATGGCAATGGCACAGGCGGTTTTACATTGAGTGGAACTACTACCGGCACGGATGGAGTGGGGAACTTATTGTTTGGTCTCTTTTTCCCGCCACCACTCATCAGTTTAATGGGAACAATACTCGTTTCTTTGTTGCATCAAATAAAATAAGTTTTTTATCCACAAATTTTGATGAATATCATCCCAATTTTGTACTACTATATCGTAGTTGACAATCTAAATATCGGTAACATAATACTGACGACCAGCACCAGCACTACGCTGCCTAGTACGATTAACATTAGCGGTTCCATTAGTCTGACCGCAAGGTCTAACGCACGCCAGTTGCGTTTTTCAAGCGAGTCCGATATTCCTACCAAAACCGTATCAAGCGTGTTCGCTTCTTCCGCGACCGAAATCATTTCCACTACCGACCTCGGAAACCATTGCGATGCCGCAAGCGGACCGGCAAGCCGTTCACCAGCGGTTATGTTTTCTGACGCTTTCGCAATCGCGTCGCCTAGTATCCTGTTGCCCGTCGCGTCGGCGGATATGTCGAGTGACTTCACTATCGGTACACCATTTCGCAACAACGTTCCCAATATACGGCAAAAACGCGCAACCGCAAACCCGCGATAGAGATTACCAAGCACCGGCAACTTCATCTTCAACACATCAAAAAATCGTCGCCCTTTGTCCGTCTTGCTCCACGTTCTCGCGGCAATCACCGCGAAAATCAGCAACGGCACAAGTATAGGCAGGAGCAGTTTCGTCCAATTACCAAGCGAAATAACAATCGTCGTTATGAGCGGCAACTCGCCCTGTTCACGTAAGCCGTTGAAAAAATCTTCAAATTTCGGTATGAAGTAACCAAGTATAATCGAGATAACGATGAACAAAAACGTTGACAACAAAATCGGGTACATCATCGCACCAACCACGCGGCTTCGCAAATCGTCCTGCACTTCCGTATATTGTGCGACGTGTATAAGTGATTCTTCGAGAAATCCGCCTTCGCTTCCCGCACGAATCATCTGTACTCCCATTTCACCAAACGCAACCTGATAACGTTGCATCGCCTCCGCCAACGTCGCCCCTTCCTCAACACGGCGATAAACCTGATCGAGAATGTACTTGAAGTTTTGGTTAGACGTTTGGTCGTGAAGAATACGCAACGATTTCAACAGCGGTACACCGCCTTTGAGCAAGTCGGCAAGTTGCGAGTAAAACGCGACAAGTTGTTGTCCCTTGACCGGACGGATTTTTCCATTTATTTGTTGTCCGGCAATAGGATGAATCTTAAGCGGAAACAAACCTTTACCAGCAAGCGCAGCGGCAACCTCGCGTTCGCCAGCCGCTTCAACCACACCTTCGATTTTCTCGCCAACTTGATTACGGGCGGTATAATGGTATTCGGGCATATTTTGTGTTAGTGTAAAATCAGACTTATTCGCAAATTGAACCTAACGGAGTTAATTCAGTTTACAAACGAGTCCATCGTAGAGTGATAAAACCATATCACTCTACACTCTTATAAATAAAGCAAAAAACATACATATCAATCCGGCACCTGCGAACCATTGAAATTGTTCGTTCGGGCGTGTATGGCGTTCTGTGTTTAACTCTCCGGTGTTGACCCGATGGCGTTCATAGATTTCACCTAAATCGAATGCTTTCGTTCCCGCCGGTATGTAAACACTACCGGTTTCGCGTGCTATGTCTGACAACAATTTTTCGTCTGCCTTTGACCAAACTTCCTGATTGTCGTACATCATAAACCTAGTCCTACCGTCGTTGTCTTTCGTCGGGATTCGCGAACCTGTGTTTTTATCACCGATTCCGATTAGCAACAAACGTATCCCTTTCGACGCGGCTTCGTGAGCGGCGGCTAGCGGCAATGAGTCGTGGTCTTCGCCGTCGGTTATCAGTATTATAACACACTTTCTGTCCGGAGTGTCTGTCATCGAACGTGTTGCCTGCCTTATCGCGTCACTGATTGCAGTTCCGCCGACTGGTACCGTGTTCGTATCGACTTTCTCAAGTACCTCTTCAAAAAACGCAAAGTCACCAGTCAACGGAACACACGTAACCGCTTTTCCGGCAAACACTATCAAGCCCGCGCGTTCGCCGTGCAAACGACTTAACAAATCACGGATATTCGACTTCGCGCGCGATAACCGGTTTGGCGGCAGGTCGGTTGCCTGCATCGAACGCGAAACGTCCAGCACAACAAACACGTCCGCACCACGCAATGTCGTCTCCTCAATCTGCTCACCGTATTGCGGTCTCGCCATCGCGATAATCAGTAACGTAAGTGCAACGAGTTTAAGTGACACAACGAAAAACATACGACCGAAAATCTGCGGCGGCATAAGCCGTTTGCGTATATCAACTCCAAAGAGCCGAGCCGCCGCACTACGCCGTCCCCGCTGCGAATACAAAAAAAGCAACGCAACAACAGGAACAATCAAAAGTGCTGAAAGGAAAATTGGATATGACAAGGTAGTTTTTAATTGTTAGTGTTTAACCGAATACGATTGAAAATTGTTTGTTTTGTAAAACGATAACCCTTATTTTCAAGGAACAAACAAGGATGTGCTGCGCAATTTTCAACAGTATTGAGTATAAATCATCGCCCCGTAAGGCACAAGTATTATCATGTCATTCAATTCAAACATTCTCTGAATTTACGTATTTTTCGATTGTGATTTTTGGGAAGGTACATATCACATTTATTTCTCATCTTGGCACCTGTGTTTCAAATGTTGTTTTGAGGCATTTTGTATTTGCCAACTATCATCTATTGTACCGTGTGTCAAAGGATTGCCAACATAGTCCACAGGTATTTCCGGTGGTTCACAACGAACTTTTTCCATCCAGGGCAAAAGTCCCAATCTGTCATGGATAGTTTGTTCACCAATAATTCTATCAATTGCGACAAGAGAAAGAATGGTATTGAAACTATATTTCTGCGAATTTTAACAAAATAATATCCTTGACATTTCAACACAAATTACTTATGACAACTTCTAAAAACTCCACTATTTCGTTCAGCAAGTCCCTAATTTTACGGGGTTTGTTGTTTTGAGTCAATAGGTTTTTAGAAGATGCCTTATTGGACTTACTCAACTTTTCCAACTTCGCTTGCATTGATTTTAGTTCCTCAATGGTAGGCGGTTTAATCGTTGACGGCAATTTGGGGAAATCTTTTTTTGCTACCGACTTATCTTTTTTACCTTGTTTTGATATGTCCTTTTTGTTCAGACGTAACTCGTCTTTCGGTTTGATAACACTGCCGATGTAGAGACCGATTAACGGTTTGCCGTCGGGCATCGGTAGAATTGACGAGACGTTCGGGCACGGTTATGTTTTTAGAATGTTTGTAGCTACTGCCGCTGCAATAATACAATACTTTTGCCGTAAGGAGCAAAGATGTAGAAACGTTGCATATAACGTCCCTACAATTTTCAAACGTACACGTATATCATTTACCTCATTCGGTGACAAATTTAATATCAAAATCAAATATAGTCCCCGCGAGACTGGGACACCACTTCTGCCATCCTACTCTATCTCAAACGTCGCCTTTGCTGCTCCGCAGATTGGGCATGACCAGTTTTCGGGTAGCGATTCAAAATCTCCGTGAGAGCCGTCATACTCGTAACCGCATAACGGACAAATATGATGTTTACCACTCTTGTTACTTATCACCGGTTTTTCTACAAACGTTGGCGCGTTTGGCGGTGCGCCGCCTTTTATTACGCGGTGATAATACGTGTATGTCATCGGATTTACACTGTTCAACTTCTTCGCGCCGGTTATCTCGGCAACAAGCAACGCATGCGAACCCAAGTCGGTCGTACTTTTTACTCTGCATTCCAACCAACCGCAAACTCCCGTTTCCAGAACCGGTAATCCGCTTGCTGTGTTCGCAAACGTTATCCCGTCGAACTTGTTCACGTCCTTACCCGACGAAAAACCGAAACGGCGAATCAAGTCGCCTATCGCTCCTTCTGACAGAATCGAAACTGAAAACAGCCCTAATTTCTTTATACAGTCGCTCGTGAAATTTTTGTGGTTAATCGAAAGCACAACCTGTTGCGGTGACGACGTTACCTGAATAACCGTGTTCACAATACAACCCGTCGGACGCTTACCGTCCAGCGCACCGATAACGTGTAAACCATAAGTCAATTGTCGCAATACTTCATCCATTTGATAACCAACCATTCAAAAAAAATTGTAAAACATATCGAAAAAAGAGACGCAACGAATCGCGTCTCAAAATTATAAACTCAAAAAACAACAACTGTAAGCGGCAAGCGGCGGTCAGTGAACCCGCCTACTACCCGATTCGGGTGTTGCCTTTGTGTCGTCTTTATTCACCGCTTTGTTCACGCTGCTGGTCTTTCAACACTGCTTTACGGCTGAGTTTGATTCTGTTCTGTGCGTCAACGTCCAGTACCTTCACCAGGAACGTGTCACCGACCTTGCAAATGCCGTAGATGTTGTCAATGAACTCGTCTGAAAACTCGCTGATGTGACACAAGCCGTCGCGACCGGGTAAAATTTCGATGAACGCTCCGAACTCTTTGATGTTCGTAACTGTTCCTTCGTAAACTTTGCCAATCTCAACTGAACCAGTAACTTTCGTTATCTCGTTCATCGCTTGTTTTGCACTCGATTCGTCAAACGAAGCAATCGAAACAGTTCCGTCGTTGTCGATGTCAACCGACGCGCCAGTACGCTCCTGAATCGCGCGAATCGTTTTTCCACCGGGTCCTATGAGCAAACCAATCTTTTCGGGGTCAATATGGGTCTTAACCATTCGCGGCGCGTTCGGCGAAATATTTTCCGCCGGACGAATAATCGTCGTGAGCATTTTCTTCAGGATTTCCTTACGTGCCTCACGCGATTGCGTCATCGTTTCGCGGATAATCTTCGGACTGATTCCGTCGATTTTGAGGTCGAGTTGGATACCAGTGATTCCGTTGAGCGTACCGGCAATCTTGAAATCCATATCGCCGTAATGGTCTTCGTCACCCATAATATCCGTCATCAAAACCCATCGGTCTTCGGATTCTTTCACCAAACCGATTGAGATTCCGGCAACCGGACTTGTTATCGGAACACCAGCCGCCATCAATCCGAGTGTAGCACCGCAAACCGATGCCATCGAACTCGAACCGTTCGATTCAAGAATATCACTGATGACACGAACCGTATAAGGGAAAACATCCGGGTCAGGCAGAACCGGTTTTACGCTACGTTCAGCCAACGCACCGTGTCCGTATTCACGGCGACCGGGTCCTCTGAACGGTTTACATTCACCAACCGAGAACGGAGGGAAATTATAGTCGAGCATAAACTTTTTCGCGTATTCGTCGAACAGACCGTCAACACGTTGTTCGTCGCGAGCCGTACCAAGTGTAACGGTGATAAGCGCTTGCGTCTCGCCGCGTTGAAAAACCGCCGAACCGTGAACTCGCGGCAACACGTTAATCTTGCAATCAATTTCACGTAAGTCCGTCATACCACGACCGTCTGGACGTGTTCCACTGAGAATCTGATCACGTACAACACGCTCTTCGAGTTCGTGCCACGCGATTTCAAACAACTCGCTTGTCCAATTCGAGTCACTACATTTTGCCGCGTACTCGCTCGGCGAATCGTCAGCGTCGGAAACATAGTCCGCTGGCGGTCCATTTACTACCGGCTTAACGTTCGCGTTCGGGAAAAATTCGTCACGCGCCTTCAACTTAACCGCGTTGCACGCTTCGTTACGTGCTTGCTTGCCCGATGTACGCTTCGCAACACCAAACGCATCGTAATACTTGTCTTTCAACGCATTGTAAATCCGCTCAATTGGCGGCGGTGTAAAACTTACCTTGACCGGTGCAATCTTCGCAACGAGTTCGTTTTGCATCTCGCAAATCTGCTTGATGAACTCGTGTGCTTCCATAATCGCGTTGTACATCGTGTCTTCCGGCAACTCGCGGGCAAAACCTTCAATCATCAAAACCGAATCAACGTTACCGGAAATAATCAGGTCAAGGTCGCTCTGTTCGAGTTGTTCAAACGCGGGGAACGGAACAACTTTTCCGTCAATCAAACCAACACGTACCGACGCGAGCGGTCCGTTGAACGGCAGGTTTGAAACGCAAATCGCCGTTGCGGAACCGATCATAGACAGAACATCAGGGTCAACTGTGCGGTCACTTGCCATTACTGTCGATATAATTTGCACTTCGTTGTAGAACCCTTTCGGGAACAATGGTCGCATTGGTCTGTCAATCAAACGCGACGTTAGAATTTCTTTGAGACTTGGGCGTCCTTCCCTTTTGATAAAACCGCCCGGAAACTTTCCGGCGGCGGCTGTACGCTCACGATAATCGCAAGTCAACGGGAAAAAATCCGTACCCGCCCGACTCGGTCCTGTCGCGGCCGCACACAGTACAACCGTTTCATTGTATCCCATCAAGCAACTTCCTGCCGCCTGCTTCGCTAACTCTCCGGTTTCCATCCAAAGTAAACCATTACCAATTTGACGTTCAACTCTATGTTTCAACGCTTCCTACACTTTCTTTCAATTCAAAATTCAATAAAACAAAACAAAAAAGTCATCTGAAAATTCCAGACAATCACAATGCTGTCGGAAATCAGAGCAACCAAACAAAATCAACAAACAAACTTTCTTCAACTCTCGTAAACAAAACAGTTTACATCGGTATTCCGTTATTTACGAATACCAAGTGCCTGAATAATGTCAACATAACGCTGCGGTTCGCGTTCTTTCAGATAATCGAGCAAACTCCTTCGGCGGCTAACCATCATCATAAGTCCGCGGCGGCTGGAATGGTCGCGGCGGTTTATACGCAAGTGGTCTGTGAGTGCGTTGATTTTTTTAGTAAGCAACGCAATCTGAACCTCAGACGACCCAGTATCGTTATCCGCCGTACGAAATTTCGCGATAATATCCTGCTTCTCATCTTTAGTCATAATAGTCATTTCACGACTCCTCATCAACTTTCTATAATTATAAAACAAAAATACGCCGTAACCACAGCAAACCACGCCAATCGCGGCAACCACAAACTACGGTAACAAACAGGCGAGGACAAATTCCACGCCCACAAATTCTATTACCCTCAATTTTAACATACAAACACACTCATACAAGGGGTGGATAGACTGTATTGGAAATGCGGGAAATGGGGTAGTACACTGA
>JAITST010000531.1 GCA_031287585.1 Planctomycetaceae bacterium
GATTTCATTGAATAGTTGTCAAATGCAATTCGTAACGGTCGTATGTTAATTTCGGACAATTTTTTCATTTTTTCGTCTGTAACAAGCCGGGCATCAATACCTTGATTGAAGTCAATATATCTTGCGTGGGCAGACGGCTTGAACAATCTATCGTAAAGGGGACGGACAACACTGTTAAAGCTGATGATTGATTTCGGTGTTGCATAAACAGCATACAGGAGGTTTGCTTCTTCGCGTGCTAAATAGAAATCTGCTTGTTCTTCCTCTGGAAGATTTTCTGAAATGCGGTCGTATATCGCAATCATTTTTTTTGTATAAGCGTGGATATTGCGATGCTCTTTTTTCGGTGCTTTGAGGTTATCGAGGGCAATTTCATACTCGCTAGGCGGAGTATAAGTTGCCCCGCGTTGGAAGCCGCAAGATTTAATTTCATCTATAATCTTGTTGAAACGTCTTGACGCAAAGACGTTGTTATCCAAAAGCAACAAGTCCTTTTTTGCTCCATACTTTTTATCTGTTCATAAATGCTTATTCAATTTTAATCCCTCGATGTATCCGTTTGGGTAAATAAAAGCCAACTTTCCTCTATCGAAAATAGGATTGACTGCGTGTACTATTCCATGATGATTAGGGCACACAATCATTATATTGCTTGGATTGTTATTTAGCGAAGTAGAAAACATTTCTATGTGATGAGTGTGTATTACAGTTGCACCATATTTATCACCGATAAAGCGTCCGCAAATTTGACATTTGTATAAATACAATTTTTTCAAACTATTACCAATGGTGTTATTCAATTTCCGTACTTTGACTAACTTTTCTATTTCTATAATTCCTGCTGCGGCATCTGATGAATCAATAATTCGTTCTAAATCAATCTCATTGACATTTTGAACCGCCGATTTAACTTCGCGGATTTCAGCAGTAGTAATACAATCCAAAACGAACACATCATCAAATTGTGTTGAGTATAATGCCACATACTCTTTTATATCCGGCGGCGTAGTTATTTGATGTTTTTTATTAGTAAGTTTTTTCTTCTCCTGTAACAGATAATCATAACTGCGGGAAAATATATCACGCAATTTAACGGCAATATCACTATTGGGAGTATATCTGATTTGTACAAGGTCTTTATGAGTAGGGTATTTAGATTTATCAAAATAAATATTTGTCAATGTAGCGACGTATTCTATTCCTTCAATAAATAATTTAATGCTTTTCTTCTCGCCTTTGTTAAGCCGCAGTTTAATACTTTGAAAAAAAATATCTTGCAATGATACAGGAATGTTTATTCCCAAATGAAGTAACGACCAATCGACGACTTTATCATAAATGTAAGATTCCGTTTGCATAAAAGACCTGTCCGCCTTTTTGTCTATTTGCCCATTATCAGAACAAAAAATTCTACTGTCATTTTGTTATAACGTAGCACTTTGAAGTGACCCGTCTCCTCGTTCTACCCGGACGATATCAAAGGCGTGAAGTTGTTCGTCGGAATTCGTCCAAAAGTTGAACTTGTCCATGGTGGTTGGAGACTTTTCGGTTGCCAATACCCGTCCGATAAGTTTGCTCATTGTATTTTCCTCGCTAAAATAAGTGTAAAAAACTGTCTGTACTTAAATACCTTGATTTGACAAACGTTTCAGTCAAGTAGATTGGATATATGTGGTTTGCCCATCGCAAGTCAGAACCGTAACAAACAGGACTGCGTTCGTTAATGACATAAGCGGAAAGTGTATCCACCTCTGCACTGTCCATACCGTTGCTGATTTCGTCGTCGGTAACAAGTATTTTTTCGATTTTGAGAATACCATCAAACGGAGACCTCGTTCTGCTCTGGTCTCGAAGCCGAATATACCAGACCGCAAACTGCACATCCCCTAAATAGTCAGGATTTTCATAACAAGCCACCGGCGTTCGGTGATAAAGCGGTAAATCGGCAATAAAGCCGGGATTCGATTTGCCGTTGACATTGAGACAAACCTCGGGATTGAAGTTTTTTGACGCTCCCAAAACCCAACGGTAATTGTGCTTAAACGTTTGGTAACTTTTCTTGTCGGTCTTATCTTTTTGCGTTGGACGGTACTCCAAAGAACCATCTTTGATGAGATAGTTGTCTTGGTTCAATTTTCGTTCACCCACAAGTTCTGCAACAAGTTTTTTTTTCATTTTCAATCATTCTGTCCTGCACACAAGCAGTCGCTTTATCTTCAAATTTTGTTTCCTCGTTTTTCGATGTTTTGTAAGGGAGTATTGCGTTAAATTGAATTCCGAGCCGTTTTAATTCTTCGCAATCGTTCAACTTTTTGGCAGTTGCCGGAAAGAAGCCGGGCTTTCCATTAGCATCAGCAACATCAGGGACAGAAAGAACAAATTCAGGTTTGAACTTTTCCAGTTTGATTTTTTTGTCAGTGCGTCGGCAACAACCAACCCCGATTTGACCTGCAATAATCGGATAAATCATACTGCGGTTGTTGCCGTCGGGATAGGCGATATCGTCAATCTTAAAAACACGGCGCGAACCATCGAGGAAAAAACTCAAAATTTGGTCACCATAATCAATACGGCTTCTGCACGGCAGTAAATCAACATATGTTGTATGTCGTGTCGTCTCGGCGGTTTTCTTCCAACGGATAGAGTTGTTTCCATAGTCAAGCACCGGACGCTCGGCAGCGTCTAAACTATATTTGTGCGCTTTATAACTCTTGCCGCCGGTTTCGTGTCCAAGAATGTCGCGTACTTTTTTGTGTATGTTCATTGTACTCTTATTAGTTCTGCAATAGAATTTATTGGGTAGTATTGAGTTGGAAGTTAGTTTTTTAGTAATGGTAAAGGAAAAGGTAGGAATCTTGGTATGGTGTTTGTCGAGGCAAAAAGACATTTTCCCTTATCTCGTTATTTCCTGACTGGTCACGCACCAGCGATTTTGCTCCCACTTTCGCCGTATAAAAACGAGAGGATTGTACACTACTCAGACACCCCTGTCAACATACCTCCAAATTTTTGTTACAATTTGGTGGAGAAGATATTTCTTTGCCAAAGTATGAATGTGGAATG
The DNA here is from genome assembly GCA_031287585.1 of Planctomycetaceae bacterium. GTDB lineage: Bacteria > Planctomycetota > Planctomycetia > Pirellulales > Thermoguttaceae > UBA8133. The sequence goes on from JAITST010000531.1 coordinate 3,064, forward strand.
TAGGCAACTTCTAACAACCCATCAATTACAAAAATTTTTGATTCCGCCGTTTTTAGAAGTTGCCATTATAACAAATTCCCCACCAAACTTTACACACTCCCAGTTGACAACGTACTCAAAACATCGGATAATTGTTAGCCGTTTAGTTTAATATTACTAACCTTTTACCAAACCTACAACACCAATGACAGACCAACCAAATAAGACAGAATCTTCCGGGCTTCCTATGACTGCTATGTGGGACCCCATTAAACTTGAGAAAGAGAAGACACAACTTCGCGAGTTGAGCCGTAAGCCGTTTTTTGAACGTTCTTTTGGCTATATTCGCCGTACAGGTCCCGGACTTTTGCAGAGTGCGATGACGCTTGGGGCTGGTAGTGCGGCGGCTTCGGTTGTGGCTGGTGCTTCGTTTGGTTATAAGTTGTTGTGGGTACAACCGCTCGCTATGTTTCTCGGCGTGCTTATGTTTGCCGCGATTGCGAACATTGTTCTCACGACCCGCGAACGTCCGTATAAGGCGTTTATGCGTGAGTTGAGTATCGTACTTATTTTTCTCTGGGCGTTCGGAACTGTTACCGCGTCGGTTATTTGGCATTTTCCGCAATACGCTCTTGCGGCTGGTGCGGCTAGAAATCTTGTACAGGAATTCAAACCTGACTTGGTTTTGGAGTCGCAAGTTCAAGACCGTGCTGGTTTGCTCGGTGCGTACGGCAACGGCGAACTGAAAGTTGACGGTAACGGTAACGCGGTGATGACGAAAGTTTTTACGCGAAACGGTATCGGGATAAGTTTCCTGATTGGTTTGATTATACTCGTGATGAATATGACGGTGGTGTTCAACTACGGCAGCGGAGGTCGCGGGATACGGCTGTACGAGTGGTTTTTACGCGGGATTATTGCCCTGACGATTGTGATGTTTTTCGTTGTTGTGCTTGTCAACTGTGCGCAAATTCAGTGGTTGGAAGTGTTGAAAGGTTTTGTCGGTTGGTACGGTATTCCGAACAACGGCGACCCGATTGAATACGGTAAAGCGGTGACGACGGTACTCGGAATGTTGGGGGCGGCAGTCGGTATAAATATGACGTTTCTCTATCCGTACTCGCTGCTCGCAAAAGGTTGGGGTGAAGAGCATAAAACGCTTGTTAAGTGGGACTTGGCGATGACGATGTTTCTTCCGTTCACGATTGTTACGTCGCTTATCATTGTAACGATGACGGTGACGGGAGTTTACGACGGACGCGACATTGTGAACTCCGGCATATCGGCGATAGACGCGGCGAAGTCGTTGCACAGTGTTTTCGGTGATAGCGAGTTCGGAACGAAAGCAGGGCGGCTGATTTTCTGCACGGGACTGATTGGGATGACGTGCGGTGCGATTAGTACGCACATGGTAGTTTGCGGGTTCACGATTTGCGAAATGCTTGGACTTGATTACACGAAGACACGTTTTCGGCTCTTCGCGATGACTCCGTCGATTGGTGTACTTGGTGTTGTTTTCCAACTGCCGTTTTGGTTTCCGGTTGCGGCCTCGGCGTTGTGCTTGACAATGTTGCCAATCGCGTACTTGATTTTCATAGTGTTGAGCAACAAAAGGAGTTTCATTGGTAATGCGGTAGGAAAGGGCTTGTCGCGTGAACTATTCAACATCGGACTGAGTTTAGCGTTGTTGCTTGCGATAGTCGGTGCAATAATAAAGGTCAAGGGCAGTGTGATTGATAAAATTTTTCCGGTGAAAAAGGCGGATGTGCCAGCGGTTGTACAGCCAATAACATCGAACAAATAGTGATGAACCTATGCCAACCTATTTTAATCCATACACAGATTTTGGTTTCAAGAAACTATTCGGCGAAGATGCGAATAAGGACATTTTGATGGATTTCCTCAATTCGATATTGCCGAGTAAGCACCAGATTAAGACGCTTAACTTTCGGAATACGGAACAACTCGGTCCGTTACCGGTTAATCGCCGCGCGGTATTTGATATATTTTGCGAATCGAAGAAAGGTGAAAAGTTTATAGTAGAAATGCAGAAATCAGTGCAGCATTATTTTAAGGATAGGGCATTGTTTTATGCGGCATATCCGATTCGTGAGCAGGCACCGAAGGGTGCGAAATCAGGTGAAGAGTGGGACTACAACTTGGATGCGGTTTATTTTGTTGGGATACTTAATTTCAAGTACGAGGCGGAAACAGAAAAAGCGTTGTTTATGCGTGACGTGAGTTTGCGTGACAAGTTTGGAAATGAATTTTTCGACAAGTTACATTTTTATTTTTTTCAGATGCCGTTGTTTAAGAAGCGAGAAAACGAGTTGAAAACACACGCAGATAAGTGGCTTTATTTTTTGAAACATCTAACGAGTTTCGATCACATACCGTCGATATTCGGGGAAAAAGTATTCAAGAAGGCGTTTCACACGGCAGAACTCGGTCAGTTGTCGTCAGAGGAACTTTTCAACTACGAACACAGTTTGAAAATTTTACGTGACAATTACGCCGTCGATAAAACTATGTTCGATTTGGGAAAGAGCGAAGGAAAATCAGAACGAGACAAGGAAATTGCCCGCAGTATGTTAGCCGACGGCATAAGCATCAAAACTATTACCAAACACACCGGTCTATCACCGAAAGAAATTGAAAAATTAACCAAATAATTTGAACCATATTTTTTCACAACTAAACTCAATGAACCTTCAAACACGCTCATGCGGAATACTTCTTCATTTATCGTCGTTACCGGGACCGCATTGTTGCGGTGACTTGGGAACGGCGGCTCGGTCGTTTGCTGACTTTCTTGATCGTGCGGGTCAACGGTGGTGGCAGATGTTGCCTATCAATCCGATAGACAACAGTTTCTCGCCATACTCAAGTGTGTCGGCGTTCGCTTGTGAGCCGTTGTATATCGACCTGCAAGACCTTCTCGCACAAGGGTTGTTAGAGCCGTGCGACCTCGAAAACCAGCCGGACAGTCAGTGTTGTAAAACCGATTACAACGCCGCCCGCAATTATCGTCAGGTACGTTGGTGGAAAGCGTTTGAACGTTTTCAGGAGAAACACGGCGGTGAGAAATTCGCGAATGAGTACGAGAACTTTCTCAACGAAAATCAATGGGTACGTCGTTACGCAACGTTCATGGCGTTGACCGAACATTACGGTACACAAGACTGGACGCAGTGGCACGAAGAACCGATTCGCCGTTGTGACCCCGGCGCACTAAGTGTTATCGAAGAAAAACTCGCGGTACGGATCGCGTATCACGTCTTCCTGCAACTTGTGTTAGACGTGCAGTGGCGTGAGTTGCGGAGTTATTGTAACGAACGCGGAATCGGTTTGATTGGCGATATACCGATTTATGTTTCGGCACGGAGTGCTGATACATGGGCTGCACCGCATTTGTTTCAGTTAGATGACGATGGGAAAATGGAATATGTCGCGGGTGTGCCGGGTGACGACTTTAATCCCGACGGACAACGCTGGAACGCGCCGCTGTACCGATGGGACGTTCACAAGGAGCAAGGTTACGTGTGGTGGCTCGCACGGTTCAGAAACACGTTAAAACATTTTGACGCGGTTCGGCTTGACCACTTCATCGGATTTTATAACTATTTCAGTATGCCGCCGGAGCCGTCGCCGGACAACGAGGGACATTGGATTGTGCAGCCGCAAGATGAATTGTTTGAAAGGGTTTTCGAGACGATGCCGCACGCACAATTTATCGCAGAAGACTTGGGAGTGATGAACGACGGCGTAGCGGCGTTACGTAACAAGTTCAACTTTCCGGGAATGGAAGTGTTTCAATTCTCGTTCGACTTTTACCGTAGCGATGACCCGACAACGGTTTGGCAACAAAATTCCGTTGTCTGTACCGGTACACACGATACGCCGCCGCTCTCAACGTGGCTGGAAGAAATCCTGCACGACCAACAGTTAGAACAACATCGTTATAACACGGGTGCAATACTCTGGATACTACGAAGTTTCATCGGTGGTACTGAAGAGTGGAAAAACCGTTTCGGTCATTTACCGTTGCCGGATGGGAGAAATCGTGAATGTTCGCCGCCGCCCGAAAACATTGACCGCTACGCTCTTTTGCGAGCAATGGTAGAAATGACAATGTACTCACCGGGTAACACCGCAATATTCCCAATGCAAGATATAATTGGAGCGGGACCAGAATCGAGAATGAATTATCCGGGGCACGTGGACAATAACTGGTGCTGGCGGCTAAATGAATCAGAATTAACAAACGAACTAGCAGACAAATTCGCGTATCTGACGTGGTTATATGGGAGAAAGTGATAGCATCGGTATCGCAATTTTGTCGCTATACAATCTTCAACCGTTACAATTCTAACGAGTTCGTTTTATTCTGTATTGTTCGTTTGTAACAATTACAGTAGAGAAACATGATTCCTTCAAATTTTACATTAGAGTAGGCAGGTTAGCGAGTTTGTTCTTGATTTTCTGTTATTTTCGTTACTATCTGTTTGTTTTATTTTGGGGTTCTTTTTTTTAATTTCAAAACTTGCGGAATGTTTGTTTTATTGTCGATTTGTGAGTTATACTGGGCTATTGTAATGTGAATTTGTAGAGATATTGAGTTTTTTTCGGAGAAGTTGGGGGGTGGCTTGTTTTTGTTGGTGGTAGTGGTAAAATAATTTATTACTACTGGAGTTGTTCCAGTTTAGACACCATAATATGTAACAGCCCCCCTGTTGGGTGCGTATTTTTTAGGGAAATTTAATATGTCGGAAACAAATCGAAACGATAATTTGCCGGAGAAGCAGAATGTTCCTCTGCAACCGCAGCAGCCCAATCAACCGAACGTTAATCAGGCGAACACTTCACAACCTAACGTTAATCAGGCGGATAATGATGCAAGTAAACCCGTTGGTGCTGGCGGTAAGCCGCGTGGTACTTTTAAGGCGGGTGATTTGCCTACTGGTCAAGCGGCTGGCGGTGATGGCGGTCGTAACCGGCATTTCGCAGAACAGCAAACTACGTTTGTTCCGGGTGCGAACGTGAACGATGGTGCTACTATGCACACCGCTGTTTCTATGGTTAATAACACAGCCACTGTAAAAAGTGTTTTGCCGGTTCGTAAGAAACTTCCTTACGTTGCGGCGTTTGAAAACCAACGATTGCTCGCGCTAGTGTTGTTACTGTTACTCGGTGTTTGGTCGTATTTTCCGGCGATTCAACTGATGATTAATAGTTGGTACATGTACGTTGACTACTCACACGGATACCTTGTCGCTCCGCTTTGCGTGTTTTTCTTATACGTGCGTCGCGGTTCATATCCGGGAACTACGAAACGGCTTTGTTGGTACGGGCTTATCCCGATTGTGTTATGTATAGTGATGCGTGCGCGTGCGGCAATACGTTTTGAGGACGCAATTGAGGCGTGGTCGATGATATTTTGGATTATCGGGACGGTTTGGTTTTTGTATGGAACGCGAGTGATTATGTGGGCGTTGCCGTCGCTTTTGTTCCTTATGTTTATGATTCCGTTGCCTTATTCGCTCGAATACGATTGGCGGCAGGAATTACAGAAGATTGCAGCGACGGTCTCGGCGACTATGCTTCAGACGCTCGGAGAACCGGCTGTTAGATTACAAAATACAATACATATTGGAAACTTGATTATAGGTGTTGAGTCGGCATGCAGCGGGTTACGTTTTTTGATTAGTTTCTTCGCACTCGGTTACGGGGCGGTTTTGCTGATGCGGCGGCCATGGTGGCAGAACTTGTTTGTGTTTGTGATGGTGTTGCCGATAGCGATACTATCGAACGCATGCAGGATAACATTGACGGCGTTGATGTTGCTTCACGCGAAAGTGATGTTGTTGGCGTTCACGAAAGAAAAAAATGTAAGTGCGTTCGCAGACGAAGTTTCAGGTATTGCGATGATATTTGTAGCGATGGCGGTTTTTATCTTGATGTTGTGGTATCTTGGTAAGATTTTCCGCCGTGTTAGTATGTTTGACGTGCAGCCGGTTCGAGACAACGGTGGTGCGGTGTAAGGGACGTAGAGTTTGTTGGCTGGGCGTACCACGTTAGAATAAACAAACAGTAAACTGTAATTAAGGAAGGTATTGACATGAGTAACAATATAGCGATGACTGACGCTAATATGCCTGTTGGACCAGATCCAATGGGTGGCGATGTTATGGGCGGTGACGCAGGTTATGATGGGCAATATCCTCATCAACCGCCGCGAATGAAGGCATCTATCGACTCTACCGAAACGTCGAAAATGAATCCGCATATTCTTATTTTGATGCTGCTTTCCGGATTCAAACGTTCGTGGAAGTGGGCGTTGCCGACAGGTATCATCACGGGACTTATTGCCGCGGTTTGTCTCTACGTCACGTTTCCGGTTAAATACGAGGCGAAAGCGTGGTTGCGAATTAGTTATGAAAAACCGTACTATGTTTATAACGATAAGGCAACTCAAAGTTACGACCAGTTCGTTCAAACGCAATTTATGTTGATAAAAAGTCCGCTGATTCTCAAGAGGGTTTTGGATCAGCCATCGGTTACACGCTCGCCGGAGGTGTTGAAACAGCGTGACCAAGTTCAGTGGTTGTCGAACAAACTGGTTTTGAGGTCTGAAAACAAGTCTGAATTAATCACCATTTCGATACAGATGGAAGATCCGCGTCAGGCGGAGATTATCGTCAATAGTGTTGTTGATGCGTTTATGGCTAACAATAGCAGCGACACAAACAATTGGCACACTAAGCTTCTCAATCAACTTCAAATTGAAATCAATCGTCAACAAGCGGAAGCGAAACTGGCGCAGTCGCAGATAAATCGTAGTTTGAGGAGGGCAGCGGAGGCAGGTGCGTCGCAAACTGGCGGAGAGAACCGTAGCGGTTTCAAAGTCGAAGATTCGATTCAACGTGACGTTTACCTTGCGGAAGGAGAACTCGTTCGTATTTCGACTCAAATGAAAACCATCGAGCAAATGTTGAGCGACCCGACGATGACCGCACCGGATGCAGTTGTCGAAGCGGCGATTGTGCAAGACCCGTTGTTACAACAGTTGACAATGGAACGCCAACAACTTGAAGAACAGAAAGAGTTGGATCAGTACAAAAATCTTCCGCCAACCGACCGCAGACTTGTGAAAATAAATAATCAAATCACTGCTCTGACTGACCGGATTAACAAGTATATTCTCAAACTTCAGGACTTGAAACCGCAAGAATTAAACAGTATGCGGCGGCAGAACCTTGAGATTCAACTAGACGAAAAACGGATGGCGGTCTTGAGTCAAGAGCGGCTCGTTGAAACGTTGCGGAAACGGCGTGATGAGCAATCGACAAACACGACACGTGCCGTTGTTGATTTGAGCGATGTCAATTTCAGGCAGGCGGAGTTGCAACGCATCAATGCGGTACTAGACCAGTTGGCGACGCGAATGGTGACGTTACAGACGGAATCAACTGCACCTAATCGTATTTCAATTTGTGAGAAAGCAGCGACACCGCGTCAGCCCAACAATGCACAGATGGTCTCATTTGTTGGTATGGGGGCGATTGGTTGTTTTTGTTTTCCTTTTTTCATTGGTATCGCGGCAGAACGGATGAGACCGCGTTTGTATCATACGTCGCAGATTCGTGCGGCTATATCGAATGTGCTTATTGGTGAGATTATGGAACCTCCGGTATCGTGGATTCACGGTGCAACGTTCCGTAAACGGTTAGCGCGTTATCGGGAGAGCGTTCATAGTTGGTGTACACATTTGCTCTTGAGTCATCCGTTCAATATGTGTCGAACGTTGGCAGTGGCGAGTGTTGCTGGTGACGATGGTAAAACGTTTTTGGCGATACAGGTTGCGGTTGCGATGGCACAGATGAAGAGCGGACCGGTGTTGCTCATAGACGGCGATATGCGGGTCGGACGGTTACATTTACTGTTCGGAAACGAAGAGCCGGGGATCGGTTTGGCGGACGTGTTGTCATTTCAGAAAGGAATTGGTGAAGCGATTGTCCAGAATGAAAAAGAACCGAATTTACATTTGTTGTCGTCGGGAAATCTGGATGTTTCACCATACGAGTTACTAGGCGACGGACGTTTTCGTGAGTTGCTTGATATGTTGGAAAGTCATTACTCGCTGGTGATGGTGGTGTTGCCGCCGGTGGCGAACGCGGCTGAATCATTGGTTATGGCACAGAGCGTTGACTCTGTACTGTTGTGCGTAAGACAAGGCGAAACAGTTCTCGCGGCTATGGAAGACGTATTCAGAAAACTGATTAATACGGGTAGTAACGTTGACGGCGTAGTAGTAAAAGACATCCCCTACTCACAAATGGCAGGCAAAGACGGTGGATTCCAAGACAAGGTTGAGCAAATACGTCTGGCACATTTGTTACAGTATTCAGATTAGAGATTGACATTTTCACACAAAACAGCAGCCCGAAGCGTTAAACACTTCGGGCTGTTTTTTACGCCATTCAAATCTTCGTACTGAAAACTGTTGAAAATCATGACCAACATCAACCATTATCAGTATAGCCAACAAACGACAGAATCATTTTAATTAGATTGTCACGGTTTACTGGTTTTGGTAGATACTCGTCGCAACCGGCTTGTATAGTTTTTTCACGGTCGCCTGCCAGAGCGTGGGCTGTTACCGCTATTATCGGGCGTTTGTATCCTTGTTTTCTTAACCGTGTTGTTGCTTCGTACCCGTCTAGCACCGGCATTTGCATATCCATTAGTATTACATCAAACGGCTCTCCGGCGGCTTCCGCTTCGCTTACCTTTTCGACTCCTATCTGTCCGTTGTCTGCAACCGTAATCTCACATCCTGCGTCTTTGAGTTGTGCCGAGATTACCAGTTGGTTTATCTTGGTGTCCTCTACAAGCAGTATCCGCCGCCCCGCCAATACTCTCGTGTAATCTTTGTGAATCGAACTCTCTGTTATGTTTTGTATCGCCTCATCTTTCGGCAGTTGCGTTGGTCTCAATGCTTTCAATGCGTTTTCATCTGATGCAGCCAACGCACGAAACATAAACCTGAACGTACTTCCGACACCTATCATACTCGTTACATCAATCCGTCCGCCCAATGCTTCCGCTACACTCTTCGATACCGACAAGCCAATTCCTATTCCGCCGTAACGACGAGTCAACGATGCGTCCGCTTGCGAGAACGGTTTGAATATCAACTCTAAATCTTCGGGAACAATACCGATACCGGTATCGGCGACAGAGAAGAATATATTTTGTTCGCCTGTGTTAATGTTGGTACGTTGTACCGAGTCGTCGTTATGCAAAATTCCGTTTTGCAATTCAGCCAAGTCCGCACCGTATTCGATTTTTATCGTACCCTTCTCTGTGAACTTGATTGCGTTGCCAATCATATTTACCAACACTTGACGGATACGGGCGGGGTCACTCAGGATATACTCTGGAACGTTACCGTTGTCAGTCACTGTCAACGTAATCGGCTTGTTTTCGACACGTTGCAACATTATTCTCGTTATCTCGGCTAACAACGCACGCACGTTCACCGGTACCTGTTCGACTTTCAAATCCTTGTCGCCGTCGAACACCGCGAATTCAAGTATGTCGTTAATTATCGCGAGCAAGTCGTTACCGTTACCGACAATTTGATTGAGCGACATTTGACATTCGTCACGTTCATCGGGCAGACAACGTTGCAGTAATTTTCGCCCAATAACGTCCGTATATCCGAGTATCGCGTTGAGCGGCGTGCGGATTTCGTGACTCATATTCGTTAGGAAGTGAGTTTTAGCACGCGACGCATTTTCCGCGACGTGTTCCGCTTCCGTCAGTTCGAGTACCGTTATCTGCAACTTATCCGCGAGCGAACTTTTCGCCTCGCTAATTTTTTGTAGATGTGTAATGAATACCATGCTGCCGAAAAACAGAGCGACAACAGCGATGAAGAAACAGTACGGAAAAATTTTGCCGCGTCGTAAGTGTTCTAACATAACGTTGGCGTGGAAGTCAATTCCGAACACGCCGTCGAATTTGCCGTCCGGTGTCCAGAGCGGTTCGGCGACTGTGAACCAACTACCCCAACTGTCACTCTCAAACGCGACATTGACCGCACCGCGTTTCGCTTCGCAAACGTAGCGGAAGAGCGGTGTCGTTTCATAGACTTCGCCGATTTGCGTCGGGCGTTCGCCTATGTCGATGAGTAAATTGTGATTCGCGTCAGAGATTGGAGAGACAACAAACCGTAATCTATCTTCCTCACCATCAATCTGACGCAGCGTGTATGCATAACCGATATAAGCGTTCGCGGTAACGGGTAAGTCGCACGCATCCATTAGCTGTAAGTAGTTAATATCATTTTCAGGTGTTCCATCTTCCGCACGTACCCGGAACTCAACCTCAATACCATCAGGAATCCGTAAAACACACGAGTTTTGTGTACCGGAATAAACGTCGAACCAATCTGTAAAATTGTCAGGTTGATAACAACGCCGCCATTGAAGACGAAAAGTTGGGTGTTCAAGGTTACTCTGCCGCTCACTCCACCAAACAGCAATATATTTTGTACTTTTTTGGTACGCCTGGTTGTCACCTGTAATCGCGACAAGTCCCCACTGATTGCGTCGGACTTGCGTTTGTGAGTAATCTGTTTGGAGTGTATTGCCTGCGACAACGATACCGTTTGAGATTTGTGCGGTCAGATTTTCGGGCGGTTCAAGTTTTCTAGATATATCACTAATATCGTACTGGGAATAATTGACTCGTTCAGTGACGTTCGCTACATCATGCGTGAATTGTTCGACAGATTGCGGTGAAACAGGAGCAGTCCAGTCGGAGAAAAGTTCCTCGTGACCGAGTTGAATTTTCCAGTTTTCAAACTGCATTATAACGTGGGCATAAGAGTTTGCAGTTTTGGCGAAGTAACCGAACCAGACAAGTTTTTGAATGTTGACAGTCGAGATAATACAAGCAACGCCGAGTATAACAATGCCAATAAAAATTCCCCAGCCAGACAAAATAAAACGCGGGGTCATCCGCTGTCTCGCCACCCAAAACGTAAGCCCGACCATACAAGTAAAAAGCAAAACCACGACAACAATAAGGTCGTAATAAATAGTAAAGTCGTAACCGATTAGTTTATAGTCTTCTATCATCAGTATAAAGATTTGGCGAAACAAAACGCCGGAGTAAATGGTCAAACAATCTAGCGTCCCTTAAATTAAAAATTAAACCAGCGGAACGACTCGCGACTATGATAACACCAGAAAGCGGATAAGAATAGTGGGGGTCTCATTTGCTATCACGTAACTCATCGTTAAATCTCGCTACGGTTTCGCTGTCTCTTCGTTTTACCTCTTTGAAGTATGTTGTCAGCATACGGCGGATTGATTCTGTTTTTACCGCTTCCTGTTCATTGTCGTCGTCCGTTACTTCCTCTTGTAACAGCCTAATCGGGATTTTGAAACGTCCCAAATCACCCCACAGACGGTAGCCCAATGCTCTTACGTCAGCGTCTTCGTGGTGTATCATTTTTGTTAGTGCCGTTTCAGTTGTCACCGCGTTGCCGTCTTGCTCAAAGAGTTTCAAAACAGTATTCCCGATGTTTATTACGTCGTTACGCTTTTCTTTTACGTTCAACCATTTCGGTAACTGTTGCAATGTTGCACGGTCGTAAAAACCTTGTTCTAACAGTATCGTTGTTGGTTTTACTATCGGTACGGAATCTGTTCCCTGCTGCCAATGAACAACGTGCGCGTCGTCTTGCGGCACTATTCCCACTACCGTTCTCGTTGATGTTTTTTTCTCCGGCAACCCGCTCGACGGATCATCCGTCATTGTTTGCGAATCGTCACTACCGCGAGTTACAATTTCGGCGAACGTATCAATGAACACCGTGCTCTCGCCCGCCGCTAGTGTTACAACGCCGCGTCCGCGTTCGGTCTGAACGTATAACGATTGCGGCTTTGACGCTTGTGGTAAGCGAATGATTACACGTCCGTAGTCAACGTGAATACCGTACATTCCCTTGCTGTTTGGTGATAGTAAGAGTAGTTTGCTGTCGCCGACTAACTCAATTTGCATACCGCCGTTGAGTTCAACAACCGCTCTGAACGGCGACGCGGTTAGCAAGTATTGACCCGCGTGAATCGGCTTTTCGTAACGGATTGGCTCCCACGCCGAGTCTGCGTTTAGTGCGTTGAATAGTAAGTACGGCTCGGACGCGGCAACGGTCTTACCAAGCACAATTGGTGTACGTTTGTTAGATGTTGACGATGCTGTTTGTCCGGTTGTTACCGCTTCGGTCAAAGTTGTTTGTGACGACGCTTGCGAAATTGGTAACGCTGTTGATGGCAGTGTAGTTGTCGGAATTGGTTGAATTGCTGTTGGCGGTTGAACTAAACTTAACGTGCCAGCAGTCGGTGTGTCTGTCGGAACACTAGCCGGTTCGTCAGCGGTGACTACTGCTCTATCGTTGTCAACATCATCGTTTGATGTGTCAAACGATGTTCGCACGATTTTGTTTTCAGACGGTTCAGTTGGTTTGAAACGTAGGAAGCCCGTCGGCTCGAATTGGTGTGACGATTGTTCCGGTTTGGGCGGTTCGACTTTGATTAACTCGTCGTTCGGTATCGGTTGAGTTTCGGTCGGTTGTATTGTTGCCGGCTGCGGGACTACGTGAGTTAATGGAACTTCTGGCGGGAGCGTGTTGTTCTCGTTATGGTTTGTTTCTGGAACGTTACCGTTCGTTAGCGGAACAGTTGTGAACGAACGAGCGGCTAAACGCGGCGGCTCACTTTCCTCTTGTTGCTGATTACTGCCGTTGTCCGTCACATACATTGACACCGGGGCGAAACGTAACGGGTTTGCCGCGACTTGACGCGGCTGCGGTTTGCCGTTCGCGAAATTCGGTTGCTGCAACGCTACTACCGAATCCGGTTCAGCGGGCGATTCGGGAAGCTGACGCGGAGCGTTTTCGTTATGTACGATTATGTTTACGTCTTTACCCGTTGATGGTTCGTTCGGTAACTGCGGTGGTAACGGCGGCAATGGTGGAGTTGTTTGTGCGATTTTGGTGTCGATACGTGTTGCCTCAGATACCGGCGGTTCCGATGGCGAAGGAACTGTTACCGGCTTTTGAGGTGTCGCGTTGATGAACGGTGACTCGACTAACGGCGAGGGCTGCTCGGCGCGAGGAACGTTGGCAGCCGCAAACGGTGAGAAATTTTCAAGCGGTTCAGACGCGGACGGTATCGGTGGTTTGTTTGACGGTTTGCTTGAAACGGTATTTGCAACGGCATCTTCAAACACATAGTCCGTGATGTTACTTGCGGACTCTTGTTCAGACATTGTTTGTTGCTCGGCGACAGTTGGCGTGAAACGTTCTAACGGCTCGGTTTGTTCGGCATATTGTGACTCATCAAATACCATTGCGTCGTCGATTATCGGTTGCTGAACGATTTCCGCTTGTTGATGATGCTTGTTGCCGAAGTACGACTTACTGACGTAACCGGCTACAAACAACAACGCCAGCAGCGTGAAGAACATTACGTTCTTACGTGTTGTACGGCGGCTGTTACGGAGATAGTCGGCAACATTTTTTTCGCGATTGTCGATGGACGCGGCGGTTGCGAGCGGCGGATTGTTTTGCGGTTGTGATGTTGTTTGATGTGTTATCTGTTGGTTATTTATTACCGATGAATCGGTTGGTGTAATTGTTGTTGAAGTTGTTAGCGAAAGTTTATCGACTGGTTCATACGATTGATACGACGGCGTAAGCGGCGGAATCGGAGCATTGGGCTGCCTGAACGGGATAACATTTTCCGTCTCTGCTTTCATTTCCGCGATTCGATAACAGCGGCTGCGGCAATGACGGCTTGCACGCGCCGGTTCGCCGAGAACGTTTGTTAGTATCTGATGACACGATGCGACTTCCGCGAGGTAAACATCCGAACGTAAACACGCCGCCTCGAATTTGTCAACTTCAATACTCGTCAACTGGTGGTCGAGATATTCGGCAACATAGTTCGGGTCAAGTTCCTCACCGCCGCCGTCACCAACGCCCGGTACACCGAGTTGCGGCGCGTGCAAGCAGTTACGGATACGTTGCAAGGAACGTGCGGCATCCTCTTGATTCGGAATCCGCCGCTGTAATTCGCGCCGGTAGTCCGCGTCAAAGATATTGTCCTCAAACGCAAGTAGTGTACGTAGTGATAAACGCATATTTTGATATGTCTCAAAGGTGTCAATCAGACGGCGAAATTCCGCCTAATGTGGATTGTGCAAAATTTTCGGAAATAAATCAAGAGGAATTTTCCATCAGATTACCTTATTCACCGTAAAACAATAAAACGCTCTTGACAGAGCAATAGGCGACGGATACGCTACTTACATTACCACTTATTAGATGTTGACAAAGAGTCCTTACCCCGTAGGGGCATCCCTTTGAAGGTGTCTCACAATTTGTCCATATTTTTTATTTTTCACTCCCGATTGAAAGGAATCA
>JAITST010000541.1 GCA_031287585.1 Planctomycetaceae bacterium
GGGAAAATTGCAGCATTTTTTGAAATTTTGTCAACTTTTCGAACGAGGGGAGCGTTTGAGTCAAGAATTTTTATATTTAGTGGGTTGTTAGAAGTTGCCTTATGATTGTTCACGATAGAAACAGGATAGATGGGTAATGTGCGGAATTTGTGGAAGCAGTAGCGGAACGCCTACAATTTAAGTGGTTTCGCTAATCGCAACAACAATTCCGTAACACGACCGGATAGATGAGATAAATTCGACATTAACCGAGTAGGTTATATACCTTACAACGTCATCACATCAACATTTTTTAGTGTTTGAAATTTTGGATTAAGTAATTTTTTTACATCGGATTTATCGTTTGTGTTGTCTTGCTCCAAACATCCATTGATTCCGTTTTTGAAATCTTCAAAAGTTTCGTAATAGGTGTTGTACAAACACCGCTTCTTGACAAACTTACACAAACTTACACAATCTTTCAATCAAATTTAAGTAACGCAGATACCTTGCGTTATCGAGAACGATAACAATAACAATTTCTCGTCCTACGTACTCTTTCGCTAATTTTTGCAGCATACCACATATCGTTACAGATCTGATGTAACTGTTGTTGGCAATTGTTGTCAATTGACCTGTTACAACGCTATAAGCACCTAACACATTCTAACGCTTTCGTCCCGGTGAACTGCGTATAATAATTCTCGCAAAACACCAAAGATAAGAACAAAATGATCCCTGAACAAAGTGGGCGGTATCCATAAACGCAACAATACAATGACCTAGTTTAGCCCGTGAAATCAGAGGGACCAACTCTTTTTTTGAATGCTTCCTGTTGTTCTAAATCGGCTTTTGCCGAAACCGAACCAGTACGCCGAAATTTCATATCAAGTTTTTTCATAAAAATCCGTCTCCGCTGCGAGGACAGTTCCACTCCGAAGAGTTGTTTAATGCGATTAGCCGTTTCGGTGGATGTCGTCGGACTTTTCGTGAACTCTTCGATGATGGACGTTTCATATTGTTCAAGCGAACTTTTTGGGCAATAATAATTTGTCTTGACAATTTCCCCAATTCCACTATCGCGATATTTTTTGATGATGCCGCGCATCGTGTATGGGTTTACACCGGTAAGCCGAGCGATTTCTGGAACTTTTATCTCGCAAGCGTGAAACCAAAGCATTTCAAACGTTTTTGGATACGAGGGGCGGGATAATGATAACGGAACTGATTGATATTTTCTTTGTCAGTGTCCGTATAATCAACTTTCAACATTTCTGCCTCCTTGCAAATAAAATTTTAATACATCATAATGGCAGGGTGCCGCTCTTATTGTAATGGTAGCTTACTAGCCGTTGCAAGGTATAAAACACTTTACGACAAATTGTACCAAAATCTATCTGATAATTTTGTCAGTAAACTTATTTTTTTCACTGCTAACATTTTTTAGTTACGACTTTACCGCGATGGCTATTTCAAACAAAACTGCGTTTTTACTTCTCTCTTACGGTGCGCCGGAGACCCGTGGCGACTTGTTGCCGTTCTTACAGAACGTTACCGGTGGTCGGATTTCTGGTGAACGTTTGCGGGAGGCGGTTACTCATTACGAGCGGCTTGAAGACGAGACCGGTGTGTTAAGTCCGTTGCCTGCGGACTGCCGCCGTTTGCTTGTGTCGCTGAAAACAGAACTCGCGGCGGTGATTCCGTCTGACAATTTTTTCTTCGCAACGCTGTTTTGGAAACCGACATTGGTTGACGCGATAACGCAGATGTCGCAGCGTGGTATCGAACGTTGTGTCGTCTTCATAACGACCGTTTTCGATACGCCGTCCAATCGCGGACGTTATATCAGTGCGATTGATGGGGCGTGTAAAACTGTTCGTGAAAACGTGAACGCTAAACTCAACGTGCCGATATTCGATATTCTACCGCCGCTTTACGACAAAAAACTGTACTGGAAGTCGGCGGCGGAATGTCTGATTGAAATGTTCACACAAATTCAGTCCGCTCTTGATTACGACCCGATTATCGAATCAACGCAAACACTGATTATGTTCTCGGTACATAGTTTACCGCTTCACGAGGCGGACAAGTCGGGTTATCTTGACCAGTTGAAGTCAACGTGCGGTAACATCATGCGGTACACGGTACCGAACGATTACATTGAGACAGACTTTGTTCATCCGATATATTCGCCGACTGATTGGCGGGTAATATACCAAAGCCGCGGCGGCAGACCGACAGAAAAGTGGCTCGAAACAGACCTGCCGAACGAACTGAAAACAATACGCGACACAGGTTGCTATCACAGAATAATTTTTGTGCCGCTAGGTTTTTTCTGCGAGAATATGGAAATAGCGTACGACCTAGACCGCATAGCAAGCGAACATTGCCATACGCTGGGAATGAGTTGTGACAGAGTAAAAACGGTAAGTACGTCGAAAACGATTTTGCGGTTGGTTCGCGAGATGGCTGAATCTGTTGTATCGTAGATTCGTGTCTCCGGTTGCCGTGAGCGAATAATGTCTGCAAAACGAACTGGTTGTATTCTGTCACATCGTTGGAGTGTGATATTATGTTACGTGTTCGTTTTGATGATGTCACACTCGTTCGTGACCGTTCAATCAACTACGGGCTGTATAAAACTTAGTGTTGGCATTTTATATTTTCCAACAATAATTCCATAATCATGGGACAATTTCTAAAAACCTCACGCTTTCGTTTTAGCAAGTTTCTAATTTTACGGGGTTTGCGGTTTTGAGTTGGTAGGTTTTTAGAAGATGCCAAAATTGTACGCCCGCATCAACATCCGCGTTTGTTTCCGTACCAGATTATTTGCATTCTTTGTGTGAAAGTGTATTTTCTCTTTTCACAGTATTCTTTTAACCACTCTTCTTTTGATTCTAGTTCCTGGGCAGTTGTTCCTTGCGGCATTAGTTGGATTTTGTTACTACTGACGTTTGGTAGTTTTTTTATGTATGTTTCTATTTCTTCCAAGTCGGTTGGAGTATCTACTACGAATTTTAGTTGGTAATTGTAACGTTCAATTAGTAAACTCACTACTTCGGGATGGCGGCGATTGTTTTTGTGAGTTTCGTTGTTTACTGGGTCTGAATTTGATAGTTTGGGGCTTATTGACATTAAATCGCACTTTACGTCGCGATATATCGTTCCGGCTGTTTCTATTGTTATATGTTTGTTTGAACTTTTTATACCGCTTGTTAGTGATTCTAGTTCACTCCAAAGCATTGGTTCGCCGCCAGTTATTACTACGTGGTCAACTTGAATTTCTTCTACACGTGTTACAATTTGTTCGGGTGTTAATACTTCACCTTCCTCACAATCAGCCGCCGCGTAACGTGTATCACAGAACTGGCAGCATAAATTACAACCGCCAGTCCGTATGAATGCACTCAGCGTTCCGGTTAATATACCTTCGCCTTGTTTAGAACAAAATAATTCGATGATACGCATTTTTCACACACGAAAAAAGGGCAACCTCAAATGGTTGCCCCTTATTAAACTTAAACTATTCCCCAAAAGCTACTCAACCTTTGCACTTGGGTTTATCATTCGGTTTTCTACTACTTCTTTGTTCACCGCCTTCAGGTCGTCCTCAGTTGCGGATTGGATTGAGTTACCGCCTAATGGGAAGTCCAGGGCTTCGGTATTGAACTCGTTGATCGGGTAATCAGTTTCCGTGAATGTTGCGGAGCCGACAATCATTTTCACAACCTTACGTTCAACAATCTGATTCCGAAGGATGTCCATATCGCCCGATTTTTCAATCTGCGAACGGATTCTGCGCGCAGAAACTCCCGCCTGTGCTGCTATCGCGCTGACTTCAGTATCGTAGTCATCTTGCGTCACTTCAACATTTTCCAATTCCGCAATTCGTTCGAGAATGAAATGTTCCTTCAACGCTCTCGCTACCTCAATACTAGCATCCTGACGCAAACGGTTCATATGCATACGTACAAAATCGTCAGGATAACCTTCCCGTCGCAACTCCATCTGCTTACGGCGCACTTCGCGATCAGTCTGCTTTTTAAGAAGTGCTGGCGGCAATTCCCAATTTGCGGCAACCGTCAGTTGTTCCGTTATCTGCTCACGAGCGGACTGTTCCTGTGCGTACTCAAGTTGCTGTTTCAATGTGTCGTTAAATGCGTCACGCAAATCCGCCATATCTTTGAACTTCGCGAACTCTGGAACCTCCGATGGACTTTCCGGCAAAACCACCTCCTTGACTTCGTTTACTTTGAACTCAACTTCTATAGTTTTCCCGCTTAATTCATTATTAGCGGCATTTTCCGCGAGTGTAACATCAAATTTCCTAACGTCACCCGCCTTAACACCGTTCATCTCATTACCGAAATTTTCGACGGTCGCATCGTGGAATGTCAACTCCTTACGCACCCGTATCTGCTTCGACTCAAACTTCGACAACACCTCACCATCGTGTGAAACAACGATGTCAGCATCGACATAATTACCGTCAACTGCCGGAGTATCTTTCGGTTGCAATTTCGCGTGCGATGCCAGCGACCGTTCGACAAAGCCGTCAAGTTCCTCCCTGGAAAACTCATGAACGTACTTCTTAATCTTGAGACCGCGCCACTCCGGCACTTCAAAATCAGGACGAACTTCGAGGTTAAACTCGAAAACAAACGCCCCTGTGTCCGGCAGAAAAATCTCATCATACGTTATGTCCGGTTCACTAATCGGTACCAACGATTTGTCCTCGTTGACTTCGTTAAGAACATCAATAACAATCGTATTCTTAACACGTTCGGCGACTTCCTTCTTAAACCGCCGTTTCACAAGGTCACGCGGTGCCTTTCCGACACGGAAACCCGGCACTTGGGCTTCATCACCGAGTTTGTCGTATTCCTTCTCGAAATAACGCTCAACCTCGTCACGCCCGACCGTTATTTTGATGTGGCGTTCACACGTGCTGACCGTTGCAATATCGGTCTGAAAAGTGATTCGTTTTTCCGTTTCAACCGATTCCGCACCATCCACGTTTACATCTGTGTTTTCGTTTTCTGACATACTAAACTAATCCAAACTAATCCTCGCTGCGAGTATTCGCAGACAAAACAAGCCATCAAAACAAGCCATAATAAACAACATCTCCCACACCAGCGTTCACGCAGGAATCGGGCGATTACGGAAAACAGGTTGTCAGCACGGCAACCGTAGAAACCAGATATGACAACCTAATGAAAGCGGGCGAACGGGTTCGAACCGTCGACAACAACGTTGGCAACGTTGTGCTCTACCAACTGAGCTACGCCCGCAATTCCAAACTGGAGACAAACCCAAATACCCCACCTCCAAATTCGGAAGATACCATTGTAAGAAATTTTTTCCAAACTACAAGGGGTAGGTAGGGGATTTTTTCAAAAATTTTTTTTGAAAACAGGAAAATAGGGAAAATCTGGGTAGAAATAGAATCGTCACGTGGTTTTGTCCAATCAGTATAGAAGTCCAGTCTTTGCTGTTATGCCAATTATACAACAGTAAAGATTGGGCTTCTATACTGATTGGACAAAACCTACAAAAAATTTACACACCCCTTTGAGTATTTGAGTAACAAACAAGAATCTAGGGCTTGACGTATTAGGAGGAGTGTGATACAATGCGCGTTCTTTGATTTCGTTAAAACGGTTTACCAAACTAAAAACGCAAAATGAAAACGTCATCATTAAACAAATTACACAGCATAGATAACAAGTTGCGGCAACTCCGTCAACTT
>JAITST010000547.1 GCA_031287585.1 Planctomycetaceae bacterium
AGCGGCTTTGGCTTGCGGGGTTTTGGAGCGTGGGTTGATGCCGGTTGTTGTTTCGGGACCGGTGGCGATTGAGTATCCTGTTGGGGCGGAGGTTCATAATGTTATTACTACCGATGAGATGTTGTCGGTTTGTCGGGAGTTGTTTGCCGGTTGTATTGGCGTGATTGGTGCGGCTGCTCCTTGTGATTTTCGCTCGTTGTCGCCGTCGGATGAGAAGATTCATAAGTCGTCCGATTCAGTAACATCTGGTTACGTGAATAAAATCTCACTCGAATTTGTCGAAACGCCGGACATATTACGTTCACTCGCGGAAGTCAAACACGCGGAACAATGGATTGTCGCTTTTGCGTTGGAGACGCACAACTGTTACGAACGCGCGTTACAAAAGTTGAAACGAAAAGGTGCGGACTATATCGCACTGAATAACGTTTCCGCTATCGACGCTCACCAAACGCGGTTGGAACTGATGGACGGCGCGGGAAAAATCGTTAAAACGTTCACGGGAGAAAAATTAGTTGTCGCGCGGGAACTACTATCATTTTTGTGTGACGAAGGTAAAATGGGCACCGGTGACGGTTGAAAATTGTGTTGCTTACATTGCACGCCGATTGCAAAGTCGTTTTTTTCACAGGTAGGTAAGGGTAGGCAGGGTAGATAATTTTTTTGTCTGTTTTCACTGAATTTTTCACTAAACTGCCCATCTTCGCCATTTTTGGTCAATGGAACGAGAAACTTTACGACTTTGCAATCGGCGCGGCTTACATTGACACTGACTTGACTGCGTCTCGGATTTGCGATAAAATACTTTGTTGACAATCCATTGTCAGAGGTGGGAGTCTGTTGATTTTACTTACATCTTACACCGAACACCTACTTTTTTGCAAGAGCAAAGTTTGGAAAGTGCAGATGAAACGATATACAGCTTTGCTACTATTTCAGTTTAATGTCGTTGTACCTTCAAAAGTGGTATGTCGGAGGACGTGTGAGAAAAGGATGATTACATTTTGTGCCAAAGCACCTACCGATGCGCTGCGATATGCTAAAAAATATGGGGCAGAATCTGAATATAGTTACAAAAATCACGAACATCACACAGTATATTTTCAATTTATAGGAGTTCTTGATATTCTTGAATTGGCTATAGAATGTGACAAGGTTACTATGTGGTATGATATTGTGGAAATGAATAACCCAATGGAAAGAAAACACAGTATTATTCCTTCAGATGAAGAACTATACTGTTCTATGAATCGATAATACTGTGTCTATAACGTATCGTGTCATAGAGGTTATTCGCACCAGCGATAACAGGGAATCATAATCGCCCTTGTGGCTCTCCGCCGAGTGGGACGTGTTTTCGTCCAGATGGCTGGGATGCAGTTTGGGTACTTGTCGGAACAGCACTTATGAGTCGTAATAGTCCGTTACCTGTGGGTGATATTCCAGGGTGGATTATTATCGGAGCGGGAATTCCGAAGCCAATACCAATACATTAAATTTTTGAAGTATTGGGATACATCACAACACAAACAGTTTTCAATCGCATTAGATATATGACTCAATTCCGCACATCATCTCCGCCCGGTAACTTGACCTCACAAACGGTGCCGCGGCTATGTTTTTGAATCCGATTTGTTTTGCCGTTTCCGCTATTGCGTCGAATTGTTCCGGCTCGACGTAACGGGAAACCGGTAATTTGTTTTTGTTCGGTTGCAGATATTGACCGATTGTTATTGCGTTACAACCTGCGCCGTGCAGCATTTGTAACGTTTCCTTTACCTCATCGTCTGTCTCGCCGAGACCTAACATCATTCCAGATTTTAAGAGAATTTTCGGGTGACGTTTTTTGATACGTTCAAAAATCGCCAGTGTCCGTTCAATCGTTGGAATCGCTCCGCGAACCTGACGGAACAAACGCGGTACTGTTTCGACATTGTAATTGTAAACGTTCGGCATCGCGTCGGAGAGTTTGTCAACCGCGTCCATATTTCCCGCGAAGTCACTTGGTAACACTTCAATCGCGGGCGGATTTTCGATTGAACGTAATGAGTTGATACAGTTACAAAAATGTTCCGCACCGCCGTCCGCCAAGTCGTCGCGTGAAACGGAAGTCAACACAACATAACGCAATCCAAGCCGCTGAACAGCAATCGCTATCCGTTCAGGTTCGTCTGCGTCAACTTCTTTCGGTTTACCGCTCGTAACATTGCAAAACCCGCAAGAGCGAGTACAAATTTCGCCAAGTATCATAAACGTAGCGGTATTACGCGAGTAACACTCCGCCCGATTCGGACATTTAGCGTGGTCGCAAACGGTAGTAAGCGACAAGTCACCAATAGTACGCTCGGTAAAAAAATCGGAGTTACCAAGAGGGATTTTCTTTTTTAACCAACGTGGGAGCATAGTGAGTTGAATGTTATGAATGAACGATTATTTATCCGCTTCCGAAAGTATTGTCCCATCCGCCTTTTCCGCTTGTACAAATCTACATTCCGATAACGAACGGAACCATGTTAGTTGGCGTTTGGCAAATTGGCGGGTGTGAGTTTTGATTGCGTTGAGTGATTCTTCCATTGTTGACTTACCGTCGAAGCAGCCGAACAACTCGCGGTATCCCAATGCTTGACTTGCTGTTGATTTTGTTAGCCCATCGGGTACACTTCGTAACAATGACTGTAACCGCCGTGCTTCGTCTAACAAGCCGTCGTCCATCATCTTATCAACACGTTTGTCGATTCGTTCGTACAACGTTTTTCGTTCACGGTCGATTACAAACACGCGGCACTCTTCACGCGGCACCGGTTTGTCGAACTGACATTGCCAATCGCTCATCGTTCTACCCGTTGTTCTGTAAACTTCGATTGCGCGAATCAAACGCCGTGAATCGTTCGGATGAAGTTTCGCGGCGGCTGTTGGGTCTATCTTCGCGAGTTGACCGTGCAACCAGTTTTGACCGTTCATCGCCGCTTCGTCTGCCAATGCCTTACGAAGTTCAACGTTCGCTGGCGGTGCGTCGAAGAAACCGCGTAACATCGTTTTAAGATATAACGCTGTACCGCCAACAAATATCACACGTTTACCGCGAGAACAAATATCGTTCACTGCCGCCGCCGCGTCACGCAAATAATCCGCAACCGAATACTCAACAACCGGCTCTACAATACCAATCAAATGATGTCTTACACGTTTGAGTTCGTCGGCATTCGGTACAGCGGTACCAATCTCCATTCCGCGATAAACCGCCATCGAGTCAAGCGAAACAATTTCGCCGCCGATACGTTCCGCAAGCGTCAAGCCGACAGCGGTTTTACCAGACGCGGTCGCGCCGGTGATGAAAATGTGTTCGCGAAAGTTAGTCATATTTGAACGCGGGGATGAGTAGATACCGAACACGGTTTGTTTAACAAAAACAAAAATCGTTGTGACGTATGTTGTTTACATTTTACAATGGTATAATTGATTTAACAATAGTCCGCGGCGCAACGTTCCAACCGTTTATTTTATGGCTTACCACGTTAAAACTATAACCAACAAATGCCAAATTCAAACTCTTTCATCAAGCACACGCTCATCTTTGGCATTGGCGGCGTTATTATGCACTTTGCGCCCGTTTTGCTTTTTCCCCTCTATACCAACTATCTCACACCCGGTATTTATGGCACGCTTGACATTTTGTATCGTACCGCCGATATTATCAATACGGTGTTGATGGTGAGCGGGATTCGGTTGGCGGCATTGACTTTTTTTCGGCAAGCGGAGAGTGAGGAAGAACGGCGGCGGGTTGCTGTCACCGTTACGTTATTCACTTGGGCTTTAGTCACAGCGGCAATTTTGTTGACCGCTTTATTCGCGGGTCACATCAACTTGTTTCTCAAACTTGGTGACACACGTTTGTTGTTATTCGGCTTGACTACCGCGTTTCTCGATACTCTTATTGGTGTTCCGCTCGCACTAACACAAGCACGGCTCGAATCAGTTCGTTACATAATGATAACAAGCAGTATGCTTGTCGCACGAGTTGCGTTATGCGTTTACTTTATCGCGTTTTTGAAACTCGGAATCTGGGGCGCGTTGGGTTCGCAGTTTATTGTTACGATTGTATTCGGCGTTCTGCTTACAATCCGCGAAGCGAGAATCGGTTTGTGTTTGCCGGATTTATCGAAGTTGAATGACATTATCATGTTTTCGTTACCGTTTATACCGGTTGGAATTTTGTTCTTCTTTTATACCAACGCCGACCGTTACTTTGTTCTCACGTCCGACTACTACGCCGAGCCGAAAACCGCTCTCGCCGCGATTGGCTTGTACGTACTGGCGGAGCGGCTTGTCGGTTTTGCGAACGTGTTCGGTTCGATGCCGATGAATACGGTCTGGTCGGCGGAGATGTACGACATTTACAAACAGCTCGATGCGAGTGAAGCGTTCGGACGTTTCACGTTGCGGATTATGTGCGTACATACGTTTTGCGTTCTGGGCATTTGCACGTTTTCTACGGAGTTGATTCTCGCGATTTGTGACAACTCGTATCGACGGGCGATTGACCTAGTACCGCTTTTCGGCGTTATGTCGTGCCTGACGCAGTTGTCGCTGCAAGCCGAGAACACATTTTATATCACACGAAAAACGTACTATAAAATTGTCAATAACACCGCCGCGCTGCCGCTTGTCTTACTGCTGATGTACATTCTGGTTCCGCGTTACGGGATAATGGGGGCGGCGATTGCGTTGACGATAACGAAATTTTTCAGTACGGTTGTGACATACGTTATCACGTTACGGTTGTTTCGGGTAAAATATCCGCTAACAAGATTTATGTTATTGTTCGCGGTGACAGCGTGGTGTTTTTGGATGAGTTCGATATTCGGAAACGACGCAGAATTACAAACGATGACGACGACAGAGTTTGACGTTCTAACGAAATGGGAGAAACTACAAAACGTGTGGGAACGAATGAGAATACCGTTAGCGTGGAAAACTGGTGTGATGATAATGTGGCTAGCAATGGTATGGTTTACGGGAATATTGTCGCGTGAAGACAAAGAGACGATAGCGGGATGGATAAAACGGATATACAATCTTTTAGTCCCGTCAGATAAAGGCGAGTAGCGTAATATATTACGTAAAATCGCAAAAGAGCAATTTTTAATCGGCATTGTTACAATCTATTGACAAACGAAAACTATTT
>JAITST010000013.1 GCA_031287585.1 Planctomycetaceae bacterium
CGCGGCTTTAAGTATTTTGCTTTCGACCTTGTGATGGTCAAGAAGGACGAAAATACGAAAGAGGCGATTGCGTATCACTTCGAGTCTAACTTCGTTTATTATCCGATGGTCATCAGCGGTGTCGGCGGTACCGGCAAAACAAAGGTCGAACTCGTCGTGTTCAGCAAAGGCGGACTGACCAAGAACAACGGTCTCAATGTCATCAACGAGGACGAGAACAAGCATCCTTACACCGGTTACGTCTATGGTCGTAACAAAGAGAGCGGCGAAGGCGGAACGGTTGAGATTACGAACGCGGAACTCAACGGTCTTGACCCCGCTTTCGGCAAACTGTTTGACGGCGGCGGTGCCAAAGGACGCATTTTCATCATCGAAGGCGAACTCGATAAGTTCGACAAAGATGTTGTCCTTTCGGACTAGAAACGAACCTTAACTATCCTTATCTACCTGTGAAAAACAAAATCATTCACAGGTAGGTAAGGGTGGGAAAGGATAGAATAAACCCTTCCGGTTGGCGCGCCAACCGGAAGGGTTTTGTTGTTCACAATTTTTTAACTCACTCACTCACTCATTCATTCACTACTACCAATATGATTCGTACAACTTTATTCCTGTTGATTACCCTTTCCTTTACGGTTCTTTCACTCGCGCAGGAGGAGGAATCCGAAACCGCGTCGAAGCAGCAAAACGCCTTCGCCTTGCAATGCTATCAAACATTGGCAAAAGCGTCGGAAACGGAGAACATCATTTTTTCGCCGCTCGGTATTGACGAATCGTTAGCGATTCTCCAACTCGGTGCCGCCGGTACGACCAAAGATGAATTGACATCGCTCATCGGGCAACGAAAAACACCGCCGACTGTCAAAACCGACAAAGGTAAAAAAGAGAAAGACGCGTTGTCGATGCAGTCGATTCTCGCGGTGAAAAAAGACCTGCCGATTCAAAAAGCGTTTTTGGAGACGTTCACGAATTGGAAAAACGCTCAACTATGCCGTATGGATTTTCAAGACCGCGATTCCGCAGCCAAAAGTTTGTCGTCAGATATGAACGAAAACTTGCGGTCTCTGTTTCTCGATATTTTCCAAGAATTGGACTTGAAAGAAACATCCGCCGCCGTTGTCAATACGGTTTCCTTTTCTTGTCCTTGGTCGATGCCCTTTGAAGAGGAAAACACACGGGTTGCACCGTTCAACTGCTTTGGCGGAAAAACGGAAAATGTTCCGTTTATGTACGGAAAGGTTTTTGTTGCGATCAAAAAATTTGGTGACGGAACAACAAGTATCGAATTGCGGTTGGCGCAGGAAGAAAACTGGAATTATTCGATGGTCATCATTTTACCGCCGAACAACGCAAAGGCACCGGCGATATTGAAAGGTGATATTAAGCCGGAACAGTTGGCGGCATGGACTTCGTTTGATGTTTTCCAAGAGGGCGATGAAAATAGCGAAAGCGAAGAAAGCGACGAGAGTCACGAAGAGAAAGAAATCAAATTGTATTTGCCGAAATTTTACGTTCGTCAGGATTACGATTTGAAACCGCACATTCAAAGTCTGGGAGCGAAAACGATGTTCACCAAGTCGGCGGCGGATTTTTCGGCACTGACGACAGAGCAAAAACTTTACGTTTCCGATGTGCGTCATTCCTCGTTTATTGACGTTGACGAAAAAGGAGTTGAGGCGGGCGCGGTAACAGTTGCGTTAGTGGCAGCGGCAGGAATAAGTAAGCCGGAGACGGTGCGGGTCAATCGCCCGTTTTTGTTTTTGATTCGGAACACAGAGAGTAACGAAATCCTTTTTATGGGACGTGTGCTGAAACCGCAGCAAAAGGAAACGGCGATGGAAAAGACGGGAAGTACGTAAAATTGATTAGTTATTTTGCACACTGAGGCACGGTGGACACGGAGAAACGAAAGGATTTTAGATTTTGTTTTAATAGACTTGTTCTATAACTTCAAAATAAATAAAATTAACAATTTACGTACAATAATTTGCCACGAATACACGAATTTATAACGAATTATTCGTATTTATTCGTGTATTCGTGGCAAAATAAAGGGGTCCCGAACAAGTCTAATACACAAAATCTAAAATCATAAATCATAAATCTAAAATAAAAACAATCCCTCCGTGACCCCAGTGCCTCCGTGCGCAACACCATTTATTTCTCATTTCTTTTACAGTTTGAGTTTGCGTTGTGATGTATCTTTAAGCAAACCTACATAGATAAACAAATGATAACCACCTGCTTATCAATGAATTTGTGGAATAAAAAACCTTATTTTTACAAAAAAACACATCAGTAGCAAGGCGTTCATCCAAACATAACCTCATTACCTTATTGTTGCTCGCTCTAATTCTAAATAAGGTAATGAGGTTATCTTTACGAGCATACATTTGCTACTGAGGTGTTTCGTGTAAAAATAAGGTTTTTTTGTTCCACTAAAACCTTATTAGGCAAGTTGTGTGTCTTACGTTTTTCCAAATAAGGTTTGCTCGCGGCAAAATCGTGACACCGTATTTTACGTATATTTACCATCGTAAATTTTGGGAAATATCCATCTATTTATTTTTGTTGCGGTACTGAAAATACTTCATAGTAATAGCGGTAATTATAAGGACAATCCCAAGCCCCATTATGATGTATCTGGTGTTGGAATGTCTTTCTATCCGTTTGGTGTCAAATTCAAAACTTTCTGGGAAATCATCGCCAGCGATAATAGTTTTTTGCTGGGTACGGTGGTCATACAATTCATCACCTTGACGAAGCCCTAAACTCTGTAACGTGAAACTATCACTCGGACTGGGTGTGTTAATAGAGTGTGAATTCCATCGAACTGTCGTTTGAGAAGTCGTTTCCCCAGATGCTTGACCTGTAGCATAAATCTTCTCGGTCAAGTACTTTGGAACCCAAAAAGAATTAACTTGTTCGTAATCGCATGCAAATTCTTTTTTTAGAATTGTCTTTTTCGTCTCATATTCTACTTGGTGCATTGTGTATTTAACAATGTTAAATCCCTGCTTTTTATCAAAAACGAAAACCTGCGATTCTTTCATAGTATTTGCATTAAAATTCACATCAAATGTGTATTTGTCATTATTATTGGTTAATTTGGCGGATTCACCATCTCGTAATTTATATTCGCTTAAATTAGTGAAACCATTTTTATACATCATTCCAATAGCACTACTGAATGTTTCTAATGCGTCACTTTTGTAATAGGACTGAACGAAAGGGTCAAAAAAATTCGCGAGATTTTGCGTTTTGAATGGTTCAACATGTACCAACGCTGTTCTAGTGATTTGGTTATTCAACGTGGCAACCTTATTAGTCAAATCTGATGCGTTATATGCAAAAGTTTCAACATCACGATTGTCATGCCAGTTAAAACTATAGCAAACATCATTTATTCGCATATAATTTCTGTTTGAAAGAAGTAGATGAACTTTTTTCATTCCATAAATTGAATACTCACTCTTTAACCGGGCGCAAGATAGAAAGTTTCCCTTTGGAATATCGAAGATATAATCATATTCATACTCTGTATGTTGTTTATCGGGAAATCGTTCCACTGGCTTGGAACAACTTGCTGTACATTGAATATTTGCCGTCCCTTTCCACGAATATATTCCGCCATAGTTTGAGTCTATTTTATTCTTTATCTGCTCCAACACGGCAATGTCGTCAGCACAATACGCATTCTCCAATGTACAAGTAAGCACTAGCAATAGGCAAAAACAAATGTTTCTAAAAAGGCACAAAGACATACTTGATATTCTCATAGTTATACTGTTGTGTTAAGGGGTTTTGAAATGAATGTCTATGACCAAGCGGTATGGTCAAAATTTATAAATAGGGCTGAAAATTTCCCGTATTGAACGCATTAAGTTATGGCACTTGGTTTCATTGACGTAAAAAACAATGTTACCAGATACCTTTTGTGAATTACAAAACCGTGAGTTCTATCAATACAATACTAACGACTGTCCTAATGTTAGGGGTCACTACAAGCGGCACTATTTACTGTTGTGGGTGTCTCTGATATTTGTAGTCCCTTTGTACAACTTTGACAATCATGGTCAAAAGGTACATTCATATTTTTATCACACGTATTATTCTCTGTAACGCAATAACTTCCGCCAAAATAATGACCACCATTCACCCTCTCTGATATTAATCTATATTCATAATAACAATTGACTACGGGAAAATTAAACCCCAATGTGTTTGGTTGCTCATATTCCTTTTTACTTCGATGAACTCCCGTTGCATTGTTTGAATATTCTCTCCATATAGTGCTAACACAGGCTTTAAAAAGTGTTGTGCCATCATCATGACCAGCAACACAAGAACTCTGATTATCCCTCGAATTTGCACACGTATCCGTCGGCTCAACAAAACAGTTCTGGCTTTCGCCGTTTCCACCTACAATACTTGCTAACTCTTCCAGTGATACACGTCCAACTTTGTACTCTTGTGGTGATTGTTGCCCATTCGTACGAAAGACTGCGATTACGACAGAGCAAACCGCTAACGACAAACACGAAACCACGCACAGATTTTTGAAATTCGCTTTCATTGTAATTCTCCTTGTAAAAGGTAGTTTACGAATTGCACAAAGGCAATTCAAGTTATTTAACCGAAACACGTTTAACAACGCC
>JAITST010000122.1 GCA_031287585.1 Planctomycetaceae bacterium
TCCATTGTGAGACGACCAACTTTTTGTAACAAATCTGCGATGTCAACATCGTTTGAGGCAGGCGGCTTCTTGCTGCGACCATCGGCAAACAACTCGGACATTCGTTCGAGCAACTGCGACTTCCACTTCGCAACATTGACCGAATGAACTTTGTACTTCGCGGCAATCTCGCTGACCGTCAACTCCTGACGAACGGCAGCCAACGCAACTTTCGACTTAAACTCCGGCGTGTAAGTGGTACGTTTTTTACTCATTAGGGACTCCAAAAACGGGGTTAAAAAAACTATATTTTATATCTTATTCCCCCCCCATTCCGCGCCCAGTTTTTGCAGTCCACCGCTCACCAAAAGGTATGTCATTTAATTCAATCACCTGAATTTACGTATTTTTCGTATTGTGATTTTTTGGAAAGTACAATTAAATACTTGTGATAATACTTTTGCCTTACGGGGCAGGATGTAGAAACGTTGTAATAATGTCTCTACAATTTCAACCGTGTTTGGTATATACTTAACATGATTGAAATTTGCTCGCATACCAGTAAGCGGTAACGAAGCAGTTTTAATAACCATTCAATTTCACCCCATTAACAATTACACAATTATGTCAACACAACACACTAATTCACGCCGTAATTTTCTGAAGCAATCTGCCGCGCTCGCGATGACCGGCGTTGCGGTTCCGACACTTGTTCCGCGTTCCGCACTCGCGCAGGGAAAAACTGTCGGTGCTAATGACCGTATCATTGTCGGCTTCGTTGGTACCGGCGGTCGTGCGAAACAACTTATGTCTCACATACCGCAGGAGCGCGCAAAGATTGTAGCGGTATCAGACCTCTGGCGCGGTAAATTGGAAAACGCCGTAAGAGAGAAAAAAGAACAAGGGCAGATTCCGAACGTTGACGAATGGAAACTTTACAACAGCGACCTCGAACTTTTTGAAAATGAAAAACTCGACTGTGCTTTTGTTATCACGCAAGACTTCTGCCGAACATTATGCGCGATGCACGCAATACTGGCGGGTCTTGATGTCTATGCTGAAAAGGCACTCACGACGTACATAGCCGAAGGTCGCGCGTTGGTGAACTGTGTTCGGAAGCACAAAAAGATTTTGCAAGTCGGAAGTCAACAGCGTTCGATGCGTCTGAACGATTACGGTTGCGGGCTTGTACGTGACGGCAAACTCGGCAAAATCAAAGTTGTGCAAGCCCATAATTATCCAAGCGGGCGATACATTCCAAAAGATTTGGGCGAAGAAAATATCCCCGACGGTTTGAACTGGGACAAGTGGCAAGGTCCAACTGAATCACGAAAATTTAACGGACAACTACTAGGTTGGATGCAGTGGAAAGAGTACGCAAACGGCGAAATGACAAACTGGGGAGCGCACGGTATTGATCAGGTACAGTGGGCGGCTGGTGCTAGTCAGACAGGTCCCGTCGAACTTTATCCGTTAGAAAGCGGTAACGGTAAAGTTGGTTTTAAGTATGCCAACGGAATAGTTGTTAATCTTGACCTTGATAACGGACCGATGGGCGGTGCGGTTTTTCGCTGTGAAAAAGGCAACTTGGAAGTCAACCGTAACAATCTCAAAGCGAATCCCGAAGAGTTAATCAAAGACGCACCCGAAGCCGACCCGCCGGAGGGACCAACGTGGATAGCAAAACCGCACATCGAAAACTTCTTCGATTGTATGGTATCACGTAAACTGCCGAACGCCGACGTTGAAATCGGACATCGGAGCGTTACCGCTTGTCATCTAATCGGCATAACTCGCGACTTGAACCGCCGTCTGAAATGGGACCCCGACAAAGAACAATTCATAGGTGACGACGAAGCAAACAAACTCGTTGACCGTCCGCGCCGCAAAGAATTCGAGTTTCCAGAAGTGTAGCATAGACACGCAATAATTTTTGTGAAAAAATAATATGATAAGAATACTTAATCTTTCGGAGTAAAAAATGCAAATCACACTCGGTACGAACAATCGTAAAAAGGGCACCGAACTCTACGCCCTGCTGAAGCCGCACGGTTTTGAAATCCGTACACTGGCAGACTTACCAGACCGTTACGAGGTGGTGGAAGACGGCAACTCGTTCGCGGAAAACGCAACGAAGAAGGCGGTAGAGTTGTCAACAAAACTAAACTGCTGGGTAATAGGCGAAGACAGCGGCATATCGGTTGACGCGTTAAATGGCGAACCCGGTATCTATTCCGCAAGATTCGCAAACGGACAGGGTGACGAAGCAAACAACGACTTGTTACTAAAACGTCTGGCAAATATACCAACAGAAAAGAGAACCGCCCGCTACACCTGCCACGCAACACTATGCGACCCAACAGGCAAAGTAAGAGCGGAAAGTGAAGGAATCTGCCGCGGGATAATAAGGCAAGAAAGAACGGGCAAAGGCGGCTTCGGCTACGACCCGTTATTCGAGGTAGTAGAATACCACAAAACATTCGGTGAACTATCGCCGGCAATAAAACAAGCGATAAGTCACCGTTCACGTGCGTTAAGAATGTTGATAGAACAAATGCTGTCAATAAATTGGTAAACGTTTTTTCTCCTTTCGCGTTTTTGCGTAAAACATATTCGTCTATACATCATGCCAAATCCACGTAACATATTAATCACTGGTGCCACCGGCGGCATAGGGCGGGAAACCGCTCAACGTTTCGCCGCGTCAGAAAATACACTGCTCTTACACACTCACAACAACATCGCCCAACTGGAACAATTCGCAACAGAACTAAAAGCCGCTAACGAAATCATCTGCCTGCAAAGCGACCTATCCAAACCGGAAGAACGAAAAAAATTCTTAACCGAACTGACAAACACAAAAAAACAAATAGACGTGTTCATACAAGCAGCGGGCATCGACCTAATGCGGGAGTCAGCCCGTAGTCTAACATTCGACGAACGTTTGGAAGTAATCTGGCAACTGGATGTAGTTGCAACAATAACCTTATCACGGTACATAGGCGAACAAATGAAACAACGCGGCAAAGGTAACATAGTCTTGTTCGGTTGGAACGAAATAGATTATGGAATGAAAGGTTCAACAGCGCAACTGTACGCAACAGCCAAAGGAGCAACGCTTGGTTTTATGCGGTCGCTGGCACACGAACTGGCACCGGAGGTAAGAGTAAACGCAATCTCGCCCGGCTGGATAAAAACAAGATGGGGCAAAAAAGCGTCAACAATAATGCAGGAAACAGGGAACAATGCCGCACTACTCAACCGCTGGGGCGAACCAAAAGAAATCGCAGACGCAATAATGTACCTAACATCAGAATCGTCAACATTCGTAACAAAGCAAAACATAATCATAGACGGCGGAAGAAGATAAGCGATACTTTGTCAGTTTGTAAACATCATAATTTTTCCCGTCGCAACCTGTTTTCATTTTTTATACACCTATGCCAACCGCCAAAGAAACACTCCAACAACTGGTTATCCAATTCCGTGACAACCTCGCCCAGTACAAGAACGTCAACTACGACGAAGCCAACACGCGGGTTGACTTTATCGACAAGTTTTTTGAACTGCTCGGCTGGGATGTTCGCAATACGCAAGGTTTTTCCGAACAGTATCGGGACGTGGTGCGCGAAGACCGGGTGCAAATCGACAACCGACCAAAAGCACCCGATTATTCGTTCCGAATCGGCGGGTATCGTAAATTCTTTGTCGAAGCCAAAAAGCCGTCGGTCAACATTCACGATGAAATCGCGCCAGCGTTTCAAGTCCGGCGTTACGGTTACACCGCCAAACTTGCTCTCTCCATCCTGACCGATTTTGAAGAGTTCGCTGTTTATGATACACGAATCAAGCCGCACAAAACCGATAAAGCGTCCATCGCAAGAATCTTCTACTGCAAGTTCGACGAATACCTTGAAAAATGCCGGTATGAAGGTTTTGAAACGAACTTCGATTACATCGCAAACATCTTTTCCAAAGACGCGATATTGAAAGGGAGTTTTGACCGTTACATCGAAGCGAACCGCAACAAGAAAGGAACAAGCGAAGTCGATAAAGAAATTTTGGCGTTGGTCGAAGATTGGCGGCTCATTTTAGCACGAGGTTTAGCGAAACAAAACCCTACGCTCGAGACGTTCCAGTTGAATGTTGCGGTACAGCGGATTATCGACCGGATTTTGTTCTTGCGGATCGCCGAAGACCGCCGTATTGAACGTTACGAAAATCTTTTCCGCGCGACAAAAACAATAACCGGCGGCGACCGCACCAACGTTTATCGTGAACTTCAAAAACTGTTTGAGGCGGCTAACGACAAGTACAATGCCGGTTTGTTCCGCAGCGAAGAATGGTTGAACAACGTCATCGTGCCGGACAAGATTTTGACGGACATTGTTCGCGGCTTGTACTATCCCGAAAGTCCGTATGCGTTTTCGGTGTTGCCGATAGAGATTCTCGGCAGTATTTATGAACGATTTTTAGGCAAGACGATTCATCTTACAGCGTCGCACAGTGCAACGGTCGAAGAGAAACCCGAAGTCCGCAAAGCGGGCGGGGTTTATTACACGCCGCAGTATATTGTCGATTACATTATTCGTAATACGATTGGAAAAATAATTGATAGTGGAAAGCGGATACCAACTATTTTAGACCCGGCTTGTGGTTCGGGTTCGTTTCTGGTTGGCGCATATACTTTTTTGCTTGACGAACATTTAGCACACTACACAGACGAAAAGAATCTCAAAAGGGCGTTAAAAACCGGCATCATTTACGAAGCGGGCAAGGATACGTATCGGCTGTCGGTCGATGAAAAGCAGCGGATATTATTGAACAGTATTTACGGTGTCGATATTGACCCGATAGCGGTGGAGGTTACGAAATTATCGTTGTATCTGAAACTGTTGGAAAACGAAACGGAAGAAAGTCATCCGTCGTTATTTAGTCATAAATTTTTACCGGACTTGGACGCGAATATCCGTTGCGGCAACTCACTGATTGAAAGTGATTTTTACGAAGACAAGCAGTTGGCGCTATTCGACGACAATGCTCTGCGAAAAGTCAACGCCTTCGATTGGCACAAAGAATTTCCGCAAATTATGAAATCCGGCGGCTTCGACTGCGTCATCGGCAACCCGCCGTATGTGCTTGTTCAAGGGAATTTTCGTAACGACGATTTTCTTGATTATTACCATGCCCATTATGGAATCGCATCATATAAAGTCGATTTATATCACTTGTTTCTTGCGCACGGAATTGATTTAATCAAACCGGGCGGTATGGTGGGAATGATTACGCCGAGCAATTATTTTTCCAATAACGGAATTATCAGCCTTCGCCGTAAAATCCTTAATGAAACGTTTATTGTTGAACTTAACAACATTCACGGTAAAGTTTTTTCAGGATCAGTTGATACGGCGTTGACGATTCTTTCAAAAGAAAAAAGTAGAAAAAAAACAAAATTCATTGATTCAAATTGGGTATCGAAAGAACAAAGTCTTGTTCAAATTAACGAACGAACATTCCATCAAAGCAAACTTCAATCGACAGAGGAATTGCTTTTTACATTTCAATCGGATGCGTTGGAAATCCGATGTAAAACATTTCTTCTCGGGGATCAGTATAATGTTAATTTCGGTATGCAACTTCGAGATCGACAATATTATCCGCAAGATGTCATTTCGGTCGAACAGAAGAAATTGAAAACGAAATTTCACAAACCTTGTTATACCGGAAAAGACGTACAAAAATGGCATCTTGATTACAACGGTTTGCTTGCTTACTTTAACCGTGAAGCCCAAAGCGGCGGCTGTTGGGATGAAGAAGTACATTTTGCCAATCCAAAAATTATTATTCGTCAAATCGGTGCTGTCCCGATTTGTGCGCTGGATAAAAACGGTTATTGTTGCCTCAATACCGTTTTTATGGTCGTTCCCAAAATATCGGAAACATCATCAGAGGAATTACAATATTTATTGGCAATACTCAATTCAAAATTTATCGGATACTACTGGAAAACGCATTTTTCCGATTTACGCCGCACATTTCCCAAGATTAAGGGAACGTACCTTAAACAACTTCCGATTGCCATTCCATCTGACAAACGGCAGAAACAAATTCACGACCGGCTTGTCGATTTAGCCAATCAAATGCTCTCCGCCCAGCAGTTATTGCGTAGTTCGGTATCGGATTCCGAACGGCATATTCGGGAACAACGAGTGTTGATTCTTGATCGGGAAATTGATAGAATTGTGTTTGAATTGTACGGGTTGAGGGACGAGGAAATTCGGGTTGTGGAAGGGGAATAAATCTAAAAATTCATCTTGCTTGATACACATTTTAAATGTACAATGGAGATATACGATGTCAAAACAACATTTTCACGAAACGGAATTTGATGATGCCACACGGCTGAAACTCGATATTTTTCGAGGTTATGTCAGAGAATGGATTCCCGTTTTTTTGACAAAGTATCAAAACAAAAAGAATTATAAGCGAATATGTATTTTTGATCTTTTTTCCGGTCATGGAACAGATGGTGCGAAAAATTTTGGATCGCCATTGCTAATATATGAGGAATTAAAAAAATACTGTAAAGAACATATAGAATTAAAATCGCCAAATATACAAACGGATTTATTCTTTAACGACAGTAACACAAAACACATTAAATCGCTGGAAAAACGATTGTCGCAAGAACGTTGCCAAAACAATTGTTGCAATGTCCATCTATTTAACCGCCCGTTCAGTGAATTGTTAGAAGATGATGAAATAAAACAACCGCTTGAATCTGGTGATACAGCGTGTCTCGTAATCATGGACCAATTCGGTGTTAAAGAAGTGGATCGTACAATTTTTCGTTTTTTTGCACAATGTCCGGTAACGGATATTATGTTTTTTATTTCATCAGCGCATGTCAAAAGGTTTGCCGGAGAATCGTCATTTAATACCCGTCTTCCGATTGATCCTGTCGAGATTAAAAAGACAGACAATAAAAATATTCACAGAAAACTTTGTGAGTCCTACAAAAAAATAATACCGGCGAACACCAAGTATTACCTTGCCCCTTTTTCAATCCTCAAGGGAAAAAACATTTATGGAGTAATCTTTGGAAGTGGTGAACTGCTGGGACTTGAGAAGTTTTTAACGGTTACATGGGGGATTGACAAAGGAACAGGTGAAGCAAACTACGATATTGATAATGATCCAATTAGAAAGAATCAAGGGAGTAAATTACTTTTTGGTGAAATGAACACTTACAAAAAGTGTGATGCCTTTGCAGAAGAATTAAAAGAGACATTGATTTCAAATTCTATGGATAATTTGCAACTTTATAGTTTTTGCTTGGGGCATGGTTTTTTACCGAAACATGTTAGAGAATGCTTAAATAAGTGGAGCGAAGTTGGTATTCTTGACATTGTGAACATTCAAACGAATGTAAAATTAAGGAAAGGATCCTATTACATCGGATGGGATTATTTCAATAAGAATGACCGAAAACTTATGTTTCGTATCAAGGAGTAATTATCATGGCTGATACAAAGATTGAGTGGACGGATTCAACATGGAATCCGGTAACAGGTTGTACAAAAATCAGTGCCGGGTGTCTTAATTGTTATGCAGAACGGATGACAATTCGACTCAAGGCAATGGGACAACCGAATTATGCAAACGGCTTCAAGGAGGTTACTTGCCATGAGCGTCAATTGAAATTGCCGCTCCAGTGGAAAAAATCTCGGATGATTTTTGTCAATTCGATGAGTGATCTTTTCCATGAAGAAGTTCCGTTCGCGTTCATTCAAAGTGTGTTTGACGTAATGAATCAAGCCCATTGGCATACGTTCCAAGTGCTTACAAAACGTGCCGAACATCTTTATGAACTCGCTAAGCACCTCGATTGGTCTCCCAATATTTGGATGGGCGTTAGTGTCGAAAACCAAGCGGCTGTCGAACGTATTGACTATCTACGTCAAACCGCTGCCCATGTCAAGTTTCTTTCTATGGAACCGCTGATTGGACGTGTTAAAAATCTCAACGTATCCGGTATTGATTGGGTCATTGTCGGCGGTGAGTCCGGTCCCGGTGCGCGTCCAATGGAGGAGCAATGGGTTATCGAAATAAAAGAATCTTGTGAAACTTTTGCCGTGCCGTTTTTCTTCAAACAATGGGGCGGGGTCAATAAAAAACGAGCAGGTCGGGTTTTATTAGATAAAACTTGGGACGCAATGCCAAACGAAACGACATCTTTA
>JAITST010000128.1 GCA_031287585.1 Planctomycetaceae bacterium
CTGAATGTAAATATGATTGGTTAATGTGGTGACGTTCGTGTTTTCGGCGAGACAATCATCAGACTCGCAGCCGCGAGTTTCTACTTTGCTATCACCTTTAATACCGGCAAAATACCGAGTTCGCAAATACAACTTCTTGTGCAGTTGCCGCAACCGGTACATAGAATATGGTCAAACTTTTCGGGGTAAATTACAAATTTGTGCTGTACACGCTGACGCTGCCGTTCGCCTTGGTCACGGCGCGGATTGTGACCGGACGCGTGATGCGTGAACATTTTGAACTGGCATGAATCCCAGTTGCGAACTTTACGCCCGTCGTTCACGCTTCCCGTGTCAACCATATCGAAACAGTGGCACGTTGGGCAAACAAACGCGCACGCGCCGCAGCCGACACATCGAACCGACGGCTCGTCAGCGTACAACGGACTGGCAAACGTTTTCTGCAACCGCTCGCGTAATTCGGCAGCATCGAATTGAATCGGCGGATTCTGTCCGAACGAACCGGTTTTGTCTGATTCGGTTGTTTTACCGTCGAAGAGTTTCTCACCTTTTTCGGTCAAACAACGAACCTCGAACGTGTCGTTATCAACACTCAACAAGACTGCGTCCGCACCATTGGTTGTATCCGGCGACAGTCCGACGCTCGTGCAGAAACAATTTTTGTCGGGTGCCGCACAAGCGAGTGTGACAATTGTTGTCATCTCGCGGCGCGACTGGTAAAACCGGTCTTGATAATCCCACGCGAAAAGCGGGTCAATGATTGGAATCGCCGCCGCCTCACACGGTCTCGCACAAAAGATGACCTGCGGCTTTGTGAACGGCACCGCGTCTGAAACGGTGACACTGGCACCTTCACGTTTGAACGTGTAAAGCGTTTCGGTTTTCGGGAAGAAAAATTCTTTGATGGTCGTAACAGGAAAAACCGTAGGGGCAATCAACGGCTCAACCTGACCGTCGAAATACTGGTAAAAAGCGTCACCATTATCAGCCCGCACCGGTACCCCAACGAGCGAGCCGCCAGCACGCAGAGCGTTCATTAGTTGTAACAACTGCTCTCTGGTTATTATACGTGACATAGTTGGTAAGTTTTGTAAGTGGTTAGGCAAGAGGTCGAATGGAAATGTTTCCGTTGGTCTCAAACCAAAATTATATTAGAGCATTGTATCACACAAGTCAGGATGTTTGCAAGTGTTGCACGGAAAAATTTTTTCTGATTACCCCGTTTTTACTACAATAGTATCTACAGAACTATTTTGCGGTTGCGTGGATTTGCGAAAATGGTTAAGATTAACAGCATGCGTTTCATTTTGACATTAATTTTGGTGACAAGCGTCGCACAAATCGTTTCTGGATGATAGTTGGTCAATCGATGCAGCATTATCAGCGTATTGCCGCGGGACTGTCCATTCCGGCAAGTGTGAGTTCCGGTTTCGCCGTGACACAAGGTGTCTGGCGGTTTCTGGCGAACCAGCACATCCCCCCTCAACTTCTCGTTGCTCCGTTGCGGCAATTTGCACAACAACAAATCAACGGCGGTTATGTTCTCCACGTTTTCGATTGGTGCAAACTTGATGACAAAAATCATGTGCCTCAAGCCGACCGCATCAGCGATTGCCTGAAAGACAGTCACGGCTACGATTTCACGGCTCAACTTGCGGTCAACGCCGACAACGGTTCTCCGATTGCGTTGTGGTATTATTACCGTTGGCGGATTGAAAGTTATTTTAAGTTGCTCAAGAGCGGTGGTCAGGAGATCGAACACTGGCAGCAAGAGAGCGGCTTGGCAATATTGAAACGCTTGCTGGTGGTGTCGATGGCTTATTCGATTGTTTAGAGTTTACAACGCAACGAGAGTGAAGAGGCAACGGAGTTGAAACAGGTCTTGGTTCGTTTGAGCGGAAAGTCGCACAAACGCGGAAAACCGCCGACAGCGGGGACATTGCTGTCAGGCTTATTTGTGTTCATGAGGATATTGGACTTTTGGGAGTCAATCAATTACAACTTGACACAGATTGACAATTTACGGACACGCATCGCAAATTTCGCCGAAATATTTCTGTAGATACTATTGAGCGATTGTGGCGAGAGTTAGAGATTGATTGCGAGGCGGGTTAGAGGTCGTTTAACACTGTTTGCAGTTGCGGCATTACTTGGGCTTCTACTTGCGGTAATAGATTTTGTGCCGGTTGCGTTTTACTGCCGCGTTCAACGATATGAAAATAATGAGACGGTTGGATTGTTTTATTTTTGATTTTAACCTTATAATCGGACTTTATGCCGATAATCGACATTCCGCCGCGTTTGTGCCTTATTACCTTTGAACCAACAGCGTTTTTTAATGTTTTTGTCTTTACCGGTACAATTCTTTTTAAGTGTTTCACCGCGATTTTTCCTAGTTCCATCATCGCCTTTTTCTCTATTGCCTTCCTGATTTTGTACGGCATATTTTTTAACTGTTCCCGCAATGCCCGGTCATCAATTGTTACGTTCATAATTATCAGGCAATATCGGCATATTGCGGTTCGAGTGTAGTTTGTGGTTTAGTGTTTTTCGCGATTGTTTCGAGCGTTTTTGTTTGTTTCTTTGCTTCGTTTAGTTGCGGGTCATTCCTTTGATTTATTGCCGCGTAGTATGCCGCTGTACCGCGTTCCAGTGCGGCGGTTTGGGCAACAGGTTTATTTCCAACTGGTTCGGCTTTTTGCTCTGATTCTGTAAACGCGATTTTCGCCCGCTCCTGGGCTTCAAGCATTTCCTGCATTCCGATTGCCCCGCTCTCAAAATACGTCTGCAAGTTATTCAAAACCTTGTCTAACTCCTTTTGTTTTTGAGCGG
>JAITST010000318.1 GCA_031287585.1 Planctomycetaceae bacterium
CTTTGTGCCTCCGTGCGAAACTTTCTTAAACTACAGAACACACGGAATAACGGAAGGTTGCGGAATTTGAATTTCGTATTTTCCGTTATTCTGTATGTTCCGTAGTTTTATTCTCCGCGGTTACATTTAATGTGTGCTGAAAGGTTCATCTAATTCTTTGAGGACAATGATCGCCGTTTCGTCCAATGCTTCGAGGAAACGGCGAACATCGTCGAGAGACGGCGGCGTGATTTTGAAGTGTTCCAGTGAACAAATCTGCTGCACTCCGTCCATCTCCGCCAAGACTTTCAATAGATGCGGCGGCAATACCAGCAAACTTACGGCAGTCGAACACAAATCGAGTATCGTATGATTTAGCGGCATCACTCCCCGTTTGAGGAACAATGCCATAAAGTATTTCTCAATCGCCATCGCCGCAATGTTTTGGACGATGACCGGTGTGAAAATATCGGGACGTTTCACGGAACCTTTTGCCGTGCGGTGAAATTGCCTGCCTTCCTCCAAAAACGTTTTCCAATCACTCATCTTTTACTCCAAATGATATTTTTGTAATTGTTAAGGAAAAACGACGCCAATCAGAACCGCACGCAACTTTTACACCAAAACACACTCGGCACCGTTACGGCAAGTAATAACAAAGTTTTTACTTGTCACCCTGCCGCTTATTTTACCTATTTTAACCTCAAATTGTGAATGATTAGAAAAAATTGAAAATTGTGAAAGGACATTTATGTTTAGCGGGAATGGAACGAATAAAAACTATTTCTAAAAATTGTGGCACAAATAAATTTTTCGTAAAAAGGATAAACAACAAAAATGTATCCTCCCCGACATGTAAATACAATATTGTAGAAAACCTCTAAAAACTCTTTTTTAACGCGGAGGACGCAAAGAATCGCAGAGGAGCATTTTTTTGTAACTTATTCTATTGTAAACCATTACAAAAGATTTTCAATATAAAATCTCTGCGTTTCTCTGCGAACTCTGCGGCTAAAATTGAGGTTTTTAGAATGCTCATATGTAATTTGCCGGACAATCGCAACCGCTACAAACTACTTTGCCTTCTCAATGAATAACAAGTAGTCTGCTCGTCCGCGATTGGCTCCGGTTGCCGTTGCTTTTTTTATCCCCGAGATGATACCCTTTGTTTCACCGGTTACGACTTCAGGTAACGGTTGCATTCCTAAATCCAAGATTAGGATTCTGTCTTTTAACCAACGGATTTGCCCGTCTAGTTTGAACGGGACTATCAGCGGCGTTTCAATCGTATGCCTTGCACGCGGATTGTCTTGCGTTGGTAGTTCAACCGTTATCGGCAACATCTGGTCAACCTGTACTATCGCGATATTCAACATCACGTCTGTATAAACTCCGTCCAGACACGTTAGCGGAACGAAGTCAAACGATAATCCTTCGTCAACCGTTTGCGTGTCGTTGATGTAACCCGGTGCTTGCGCCGACGCTTGTACGTCACGCAAATAACTACGCGGACGGCTGCGTACCACCTGATAACGGCATCCGTTCGGAATCAGGTACTGTGGCGGGCAATGCTCGCGGTAATCGCTCCGCTTCGCGAGGTCTTGCATCATCGCCGGATAATTCCCGCGTTCCACTACCCAGCCCTGTACGCCGGGCGTTTGCGTTGTTATCGGTTGCAGAACAGAGTGAGCGCGAGTGAGCCAGTCGGGTGAGCCAACCGATATCAGTCGGAATGTAAAACCTTCACCAGCCGCGTTCGGATTAACAAACCGGTCGATGATTTCCGCTACTCGGCGGTGAACGTCGAGTGTATGATAAACGTAAATTTTCTCCGGTGTTGCGTTCAGAAAACCGACAGGTTCACTGTGCCAAGTCTTGTCACCGGTCTGTCGAATAATCCAGTCGATAATCGTTTGCTCCGGCTTCGTCGCGGGGTCGATACCACGTTGCTGTGTGTAAGGAGTGATGTCATAAACTCGCCAAATTTGGTTGTGTCCGCCAGGTAACTCTTGCGGACGCTGCATCTGCACAAACTTCGCACCAATCATAGCGTTAATCTGCGACTCTTGTGCGGTTGCACCGCCTGTATTCGCGGCTGCCGCAGTACGTCCTGAACTCGCGACACGCGGCGGTTGCCCTGATTCCGCAGCACCGAACTGTACTTGCTTAATGTTGTTAGAAGCGTTCTCCGCAGCGACAAATTCACCGGTAACAACTTGTGAGTCGTCGCCGCCATTGCTATTGTTTGAACTGTCATCGTGACGTACCGCCGCACCAACAATAACTTCTGTCTCAATCGGCGGCGCGGTATCAGGACGCGAATTACGAA
The DNA here is from genome assembly GCA_031287585.1 of Planctomycetaceae bacterium. Lineage (GTDB taxonomy): Bacteria > Planctomycetota > Planctomycetia > Pirellulales > Thermoguttaceae > UBA8133. The sequence continues at coordinate 2,309 of JAITST010000318.1, forward strand.
CCTGTTCTGGAATGACCGGCTCGTGATACGGAATCTGTTGCGGCTGCGTTTGCTGTTGTGCGAACAAACCGGTAACGAGTAGCAGGGTAAATGCGATGGTATAGACTTTGTTCAACATAATTTATGCTCCGTGTGAAGCGATTGAGGGAAACGGTCAATTTTGAGGACAGGGGAGTTTAACTAAACTATTAAAAATTTTCAAGAGCGGTTTTTTGAGAAAATTTTTAGATTTTTGCGAACAAAACGTTTTCTCGTTCGTACTACGTGTCTATTCACGGTTTTTTCACCACTGAAACACGAAAGCACATCGTTTCTGATTCACTCACTTAACCTTTTAATTTTTCGGAGTTCAATAAATGTCAAGGTATTCGATTTTTTTACCCTTCGTTGGTATTTCGCTTCTTGTTGCTACTATTTCGTTTTTTCTTTTCAACTATAACATAGACAATGTTGGTTACGCCCAGCGCAGCGAGCCAGTTACACGAGTTGCTCCGGTACCGCAGCAGAGTGTTGCTAACACTAACGCTCCGATTCCTGCCGGTACTGTTAATCCGTTACTCGCGGAACGTTGGAGTGAACTTTTACCGGAAGAGCGTGTCAGTGCGATGGTTTATGAAAACTGTCATCCTAGCGTTGTCAACATTGATACGCGCAGCACACGCACCAACTTTCTATTTGGCGACATTGACATTCCGGGCGGCGGCAGCGGGATTGTTCTCGACAAACTCGGTCATATTCTGACAAACTTTCACGTTGTCGAAGACGCGACAGGTGTTGAAGTTACGTTGTCGAACGGGAAGTCGTATCCGGCACGTAAAATCGGTACCGACCCTGCGACCGACATCGCGGTTTTGAAAATTGACGCACCGAAAGATGAACTGTTTCCGGTTGTTTTTGGCGATTCAACGCGGTTACTTGTTGGGCAGAAAATTTACGCGATTGGTAACCCGTTCGGACTTGAAAGCACGTTGACCAGTGGTATCATCTCGAGTTTGAATCGTTCGATTAGCAGCCGTTCCAGATACCGTCCGATTCGCGGCGTGATTCAGATTGACGCGGCTATTAATCCGGGCAACAGCGGTGGTCCCCTACTTGATACGCAAGGGCGGATGATTGGTATCAACACTGCGATTGCGAGTCGTGTCGAACAGAGTAGCGGTGTCGGATTCGCGATTCCGTCGAACACGATTCAGCGAATAGTTCCGCAGATTATGAAGACGGGCAAGGTAGTTCGCGGCGAGTGCGGAATTGAGAAGGTGATGGAAACGGACGATGGTTTGCGTATTCTGACGATGACACCAGACGGTGCGGCGGAAAGGGCTGGTTTGCGGGGACCGAAGATAGTTCGTTACCGAGATAAACGCGGGGCGATGGTAGTAGAGGGAACACGTATCGACCCGTCGTTTGCGGACGTTATCGTTTCGGTAAACGGTAAACCATCGCTAAAAGCCGAAGATTTTCTGGCACTGGTAGAAGAACAAAATCCGGGCGAAACGGTAACGATAACAATCATACGCGAAGAGCGGAAGATGGAAGTGAAATTGACGTTGGATTGACAATAGACGACGGTGATGCAAATGACCAGTAGATTCGGTAAACAATTGTATGTCAAGGCGAATACACGTCTAATTTGGAAAAACGGAAATTTATACTGAATGCGGTTGGAAAATTGTTTGTGTCGTGTGAAAAGATTGCGAGAACTGTCACATTATTGTTTCAACTGTTTCCAATACGGATTATCCGGTTCGAGTTTTATTAGTTTGTCGATTAGTTCTGTTGCTTTTGTTTTTTCACCGCGTTGCAAGTATGATACAGCCAGAGCGTATATGAACGAAGTATTCTTTGGTTCTGCATCAACTATTGCTTTTAACTCTTTTTCGGCTTCTTCGCGTTTACCTTGTTGCAACAGTATCAGACCTAGGTTGTAGCGGACACGGTTGCGTGTTGCCGCTTGGTTGGGTTCGCTCTCCATATTCTTTGACGCTTGCTTCAACAACGTTATCGTTTCGTCTGTTCTGCCTTGTTCAGCCAACAACAGTGCTAACGAGTACGCAGTGTTTCCGTTTGACGGCTCAATGCGTAACGCTTCACGGAACTCTTTTTCTGCCGACTTGTAGTCACCGCGTTCGTTGTACAACATCGCCAAGTTGATTCGCGACGGCAGAAAATCAGGGGCGATTTCTATCGACTGATTGTATAGGGCTAACGGTTTGGCGGTCAGACGTTCTATTAACGGCATCGCTGTTTTCTCCGCTTCCGCAACCATATCTGCACTTTTCGCCTCACGTATCGTTGCGTCAAGCCAGCGTTGAATCTCGTCGAGTTTCGCGGACGCTAAATCGTGTTCTAACACCGCGAGATTCAAGTAGGACGGTGCCTGGTCAGAATCAATCTTTTGTGCCGCAACATATTCGTCCTTCGCGTTCACAAACGACTTTTGCGATTGAATATCTGGATACTTCGCGAGAATCCGTGCCGCTTCCGTTCGCACCGCCCGTGACGAATCGTTGAGTAGCGGTGTGATATGTTTCACAACAACGTCATCCGACCGCGACGGTTGCGACGCTAACGCACCAGCCGCCGAAAACCGAACCCACGCATCGTTGTCCGCAAGACCGTCAACACACACCTTGAAAATTTCCGTTGCCGTTTTCTCTGTTCCCAACTGTCCCGCCGCCGATATTCTACCCAATAACGTCAAGGCACTCGCACGTATCACCGGACGAATTTCCTTATTACTCTTGTCGTGAACAACATCGAGTAACCTTGCTACTGCCGCAGGATCGCCGCGCCGTCCCGCCTTGATTGCCAGTGCGTAATGTCCCGCGATTGTTGCCTGGTCGTTGTAACCTACCGACGATTTCCGTTTATCCGCATACCAACGTTCAACTTTATCGTTCGCCCATTCGAGCGTCTCGCCCTTCGTACGGTCACGATGACAAATCGAGCAAGCATTCGGTACACCAGACGCAAGCGTCAATGCTGGACTTGGCTTACGAATACTGTGGTCGCGCCGCGGGTCAGCAATCATATACGTCGATTGCGGAAAGTGACACTCAACGCACTGCGTTCCCGGCTTCTCGGCGTTCGGATGAAAGTGGTGTTTGACCGTATCAAAAATCGACGGCGCGTGACATTGAGTACAAAGCCGGTTGCCCTGAAAACGTAGTTCGAGCGAATGCGGCTCGTGACAGTTCGTACAACCAACTCCCTTGCTGTACATCTTCGATTGCATAAACGAGCCGTACTCAAACGCTTCTTCGAGTAACTGACCGTCGGGATAATAGATGTCCGCGTCAACTAATTCAGGAACGAACCAGTCGTCGGACGGCGTTTCCGGCGGCTTCGCTCCTTCGCGTAACAAACGCCGTCGCGTATGACAAAACGTACAACTTTCAGTCGCGTCCGATGTTTTCACGTCTGCGAGTGAGAACACTTCTTTCGGCAAGTCCTGTTTCCACTCATCCGTTAGTTTGTGAAGCACCGCGACTTCAACGTGTTTGCCGCAAGGTCCGTGACACGACTGACAACCAACGACAATTTCGGAAAACGTTGTTGAGTAAGTTTTTGTTTTTGCATCGAAATTTTTGCGCAGGTTGGTTGTATGACAATCCGCGCACATCCGATTCCAGTTTTGCAAGTTGGTAGTCCAGTGAAGCGGGTCGCCTTTCGGAATCTGCTCCTTCGGGTAAAGATGAAACCAACGTTTGTCAACAGAATCCCAAGCAACGGGCAACGCCTGTAAACGCCCGCGTTCCGTCTCGACAAGGTATTGTTGTAGCGGACGCTTACCGAGTGTGTATCGAACTTCAAACGAGCCGATGTCAGTCTCCGCAAAAAATTTACCGTCGCGGCGAGTAAAACTAAACGTGGTACCAAGTTTACCATCGGTAAGTTTTGCCGCGATAGAACCATCGCTAACAAGTTTACGCAAAACGTGAACAACTCTATCCTGTGCAACAGCAATATCACCCGGACGATGAAAACGCAACGAAGTCTGGTAAGCCCGCTCGTCGTCGAACTCTTTCCGTTGTGTATCGTTCATATTCTTTCGCAACTTCTCAATAACGCCAACCTTAACATCGAAGGTAGAAGTAACCAAGTCAACAAACGAAACATCGGACGCGAGTTTCGCTTTACGTCCCGCAACGTTGTAAGACGACAGCACAGCAGACGTTTCGTTTATTTTGTATTCCTTGTGCGGGTCAAACGCAACCGGTGCCGTGTCGACAGCACGGATAAGTTTTGTAACATCGCCATCGTCCAAAAGTAAAATGTCGTCAAAACCGATATGCTGAAACGTAACGTTATCAAAGTTAGCAAGTACAGTATCGCTGGAAGCGTGAGCCATAGAATTAGCGTGGTCGCTAAGTTTCCACTGCGAACAAATTTCACGATGACATTCATCGCAAGATTCCGGTTCGGCATAAGTAGCCGCAAATAAAAATTCCGTTATAAATAAAGGACAAACAAAAAAAAGCAAAAAACGTACAGCGTTCATTGAAATATGACGGGTTAGAGATTTAGAAACAAAACATTTTAGGAATGTATAGAAAATATGATACCATATCTGCGAGTGATTACCAAATGATGGGTGTGTAAACTTTAGTGGGGGATTGGCCTAATGTCTTTTTTCTCTCCATTTCCCTTTTACAGACAAGGAAGTCACATGAACACTATCACCTCCCGTTCCGATACCGAAGCCCTGCTTCTCGAAAAATTTCAAGCCCTTCTTTCCGATATTGATACCGCCGGCGATAGCGC
>JAITST010000060.1 GCA_031287585.1 Planctomycetaceae bacterium
ACAAAGAATCACAACAGTATTCTTTGTTTCAAACTTGCAGACGAAAATGTCAGCGTTGGTTGGGTTGCATTCCGCCACCCGACCTTATATGTGTATAGTCAAGAGTTTTATGAAACGCCAAAAGACGGATATTATGTACTGCCGTTTTCCAATAATGATGGAAAGATACGCTACATAGTGTCTTTTGATAAACCGAAAATAAAATAGAAAATTGCATTAAACGAGATTCTCAAAAATTTGTTTTAGAACTACAGAAAACCGTATGATTCGTCCGGTTGTTATCGTGTTGAAAAAGAAATCGAGTAAGCTAGAAGTAGTTTTATAACCTTGTTTTTCGCAATTTTGCTCTTTAAAAACAAGAGGTTAAAATGGGCAAAATATAGTTATAAAACTACTTGTAAAAATTTGGCGGGAAATTTTATTGAGCACATCTGCATTAAAAGGGCGACCTGTTTTTATTGTCGATGACGAAGCAGATGCAACAAATTTGAATACGAAAGTCAACCAGAAAGATTTCAGTGCCATCAACAGGCACATCAAGGCAATCCGTAACGATGGTTCGTCTTGTATTTATCTGCAAGTGACGGCAACACCGCAAGCGGTTCTATTGCAAAAAAAAATCGGAGTTCAAACTGGATAAGGCACTTTATTTTAATCCGGGGCTAAATTATTTCGGCGGTGATTTTTTCTTTTCAAAACCGGAGCCGTATTGTATTATCGAAACCGATGACACCGAGGCGCAGACAGTTCTTGATCCTGATTCGACCGATGATTATTGGCTCAATCGGGCAATTCTGAATTTCTTGGTTGTGTGCGCAAATTTTAAGCTAACCGACTATTCTTCCGTTTGTAATTTTTTGGTACATCCAAGCATACGAAAAGAACATCACGAAACAGTTGCAACCAAAATCCGTACGTTTTTGAACGATATTTATTATGCCGATGGCGATACAGAAGTAAAAGAAAGCATAAGAAAAGAACGAGATGAACTATACAAAACGAAACCGGAAATTAAACCATTTGATGATATTTATGCTTGTATCCGCGATATGCTTTTACAATCTGAAATTCGTGTTGAAACGGTAAATTCCGATTCAGAAAAACCGATTAACGTTGAGCAAGGATTTAACATCGTAGTTGGCGGAAACATTTTAGGACGGGGCATCACGTTTCCAAATTTGCAAACAGTTTATTATTCCCGTACAGCAAAAGACCAACACGAAGTAATATTGTTGATTCCGATTTGCTTGAAGTAATTACTGGCGGTGTTAATTATTTTGCTGCTAATCCGATAAACCAAACACTTGAAGATTTGGATGAGATGCTGTTGCCTTTTGAGGCAAAAAATAATCGGGATTGGAAAAATTGTGATGTTGATTTTATTGTCAATGTCCTTTCTCTTATTGGTAGTGAAAAGGTTGTCGGTGCTTGGAATCCGCAAACGGATTTTGTTGATGCCATAAAAAATGTTGTTACCAAAGAAAATATTAAAACGGCTAAATTGTTTGTCAGTACCGGGACGGAAAATTACCAAAGGAAGCGGTACAATGCTTTCGGAACAAGACCGAAAGGAAATAGATAAGTACAAGGATTCGATTTCGCTAATTATGTACCGGCTAACCGGCGAAACCGAAAAGGGCTGGAACGGTCAACCGCTTTGGATGCCGAACATTAAACTGCCGGAAGGGTTTGTGTTCTATAATGTGGACGAGTGATTGTTTCGCCATTCATCTGCGAAGGTGTTACAAACGATTCCTTTTCCCAATTTTCCTTCTCTTTATGGCGTTAAGTGTGAATTATAGCGAAAGCACATACTCGACAAGGTCATTGAGTTGTTCGGTGCTCAAATGTTCCACGTTGCCGTGTTTGCCTTTTGTAAAAACGCTTCCATATTTCGCCGCAGGATGTTGTTTTATTGAAGGATTAAAATAACCGTAGTCTAAAGTCTACGGTTAATAAAGTGCAGTCGCTAGCGCGACTTAATCTCTACGGGTCATTACCCCTTGTGGGCATCCCTTTTAAGGTGTTTTTTAGAAGATGGCTAATCATCGTCCCTAACGGGACTATGATTGACCATCTTCTAAAAAACTACCATCAAAAGGATACTCCTAAAATCCTCATTCTATTGATTTAGTGGGCGTTTCGTTTTTTGCGGGAAGGTATTTTTTCATTTCATCCGATTTAAGAAATTTTTCTACTGTATCAGGTTTAAGGAAATCTTTCAGTTTCGTATTATTACTTTCCTCTGCCTTATCGAATGCAGTTTTTTTGCCTTTGCCATCATTGTACGTTATACTAATATCCGCTCCGTTAGCAACGAGATACTTTGCAAATTCAACATCCCCGTATTCTCTTGCCGCCAACAAATGGAGCGGAGTTCTGCCCACGTTATCTAGTGCATTCACGTCCGCGCCGTTGTGAACAAGAAGTTTAGTAAATAGAATTTTCGCGTCTTTTACCTTCGCCAGTAGATGGAGCGGGGTATTTTTTGCTTTGTCTATTTCATTAACTTTCGCTCCTTTGTCTAAAAGATAATCGGCAACTTCATATTGATTAGATTTTGCCGCCTCATGGAGCGGGGTCTCGCCATCCTTGTCTTTTATATCAACTATCGCCCTTTTAACAATGAGAAATTTGGTGACAATGAGATTACCCTTTCGTGCCGCTTTGTGAAGTAATGTCTCGCCTCTTACATCCTTACTATTTACATCTTCAGAGATTACATTGTCTATGTTTCTTCTTGGATTTCGTAAGTGCCAACCATTGTCCTCATCAAATACCCTTATTTCTTCCAGTTCTTTGCCGTTAAATTGTACCGGGATGCCCGTGCCATTATTCGCTGCTCGCATAAATGGTGGTTGGATGTTTCCGCCGTTATTCGCTGCTCGCATAAACGGGTCCCCGTCCAGCGGTACCCAATCATCGCCTATCTCTTTTTTGCGAATCTCAAACTGCACTACTTTGTATTTTATATGATTGGAAAAATCCTCCGCATCATATTGCAATCCCGTCAAATAGACACGCAATATGTAATCGCCACGGTTATCATAAAATTTCTTCATCACGTCGGTCTTGCCGGTAATGATTCCACATTCTGCCGATCCTAATCTCATTTTGGCTGTATAACTGGTAATAGGAAAATCAAACCTCCAAAGACCAGATGCACCTTTTGCAATGTGTCGATAATAATACCCGATACCGAGACCTGCATTATCACCCAATACGTAAATGTCGGTAATTGCTTCTGAATCGTTCACAATAATTTCACCACGGTCACTAACTCCAAATTTAACGTCGCAATAAAATATCTTCCGAGCGATTCTATCTTGTTCCTCGCGGATTTTTTCCTCAATACTTTTTATGACTGCGGTGGCTTCCTCTCTCTCAAAAGCATCATTTCTCGCAATCTCCTTCTCGGATTTTAATTTGTTTTCCAACTCCTGCGTGCCGTATATCAGAATATAAGAAAGAGGACTATCAACACTCCAACCTGATTCTTTGACCCATTCGTCTAAATTTTCCATATATGACGAGTCTTTTTCTTTTATTTTTCGGGCTGTTCTCTTGGCGGAATTTTCGGCTCGGGCAGCCCTAGACTCTGCGTCGATTGCTCTTCTTACTATCTCCGTAAAATCATATCCCATTGCCGCATCCTTTGCGTCTTCTGCCGCATCTTTCACTTTCTTCGCTGCCGCTGTCGCTTCTTTCGCCGCGGTTACCACATCGTTTATATTGACCGCTAAAATGGCTTTAGTTTCGGCGTTCTCGGCTTCCCTTGCTGCGGATTCGGCGATGCCTACGAACTTCTCTACCGCCGTTTGGGCTTGCTGTCTTCTTATTTCTGCCGCATCATCCACACCTTCATCGGCTTTATCGAGCGGTGTTTCTACCCTGCCATCTGCCTTCGTCAAGTCAATAGTGTTTCCGTCTTGGGCATCCTTTTTATTAACAGCATCCCCATCTTGCGAAGTAAGGTATTCAATGACCTCAATGTTGTTCTTGTTGTAGTTTGTTGCCCGATAGAGTGGAGTCTCACTTTTTTTGCCCTTTGCGTGAATATCAGCACCTTCGGAAACGAGGTATTTAACAACTTCAACGTTCTTGTTATATGTTGCCGCCCAATGGAGCGGAGTATCGCCGTTTTTGTCTTTCGCATGTATGTCCTCACCTTGCGAAAGAAGGTATTCAATGACCTCAATGTTCTCATTGTACCCCGCCGCCCAATGGAGCGGAGTCGCTCCATCTTTTACGTTCTTTTCGTGAACGTCAGCACCTTTGGAAACAAGATACTTAACGACATCTACATGCTTGTTAAACGCTGCCGCCCGATGAAGCGGGGTATTACCGTTTTCGTCCTTGACATTTATGTATTCTTTCGTAATAAGATATTCAATAACCTCAATGTTCTCGTTATTTTCCGCCGCCCAGTGGAGTGGTAACGTACCTTTTTTGTCACTCTTCGTATGAACGTTGGCACCTTGAAAAATAAGGCGTTTGACGAAAGCAAGGCGTTCGATGTACTTGACCAAAGCAAGGCGTTCGGCGGATACGGCATGTTGAAATGCTGTTTTACCTTCCTCATCCAGCCCATTTACAATATCACCATGTTCCGCTCGCCAGTCGTCGATAAACTCTCTATCATCAGGAGGGAGAGCAAATAAGTATGATACTGCTACCCATCCCGCTCCGCCAAGAACCAACAGGAGCAGAACGCATGTGATAGCGGTTTTCAGTTTGTACAATACTTTATTTGCGCCGACTGGAACAGGCGTACCTCCTAGTTGTCCACCAAAGTTTGCTATCGGCATCGGAGCGGTAAACGGATTTTCCGGTACCGACTGTGTACCAACAAATGGGTTTTCCGGCACAGGCGGAGGGGTAATAAACGGATTCGGCACCGCAGGTATGGGCGTTTCGGATTGTGCCATTTCAGAAAACACCAACCCTTTCAGTTTATTGGCTTGGTATGTTTTTTCGTCTTCCGTCTCGATGAGCGTATCCAACGTAATTTTTCCTTCTCTGGAAAGATTACGCAGTTGCCCGCCGGAGTATGGTCCCTGTTTCTGACCGTCGTTATCATAATAATAGTAATACATAAGAATACCCGTTTACAATAATATTGTAGAAAAAAATTTTACTGACGTTTACTGGATGGAGTTGAATTTAAGTAAGAGAGGTCGTCGCCTACTTCACTTATCTCAAACTCCAGCCCGTGAACTTTGTATGAATTACGATATACTCATCTTTCTCATTTGATACTACTGAAGTCTGTGAGCATTATCTCTATGGATACTGATTTCTCATTTCCACCTTCACCGAAGTGTGGTACCGTTGTTTGCCATTCCCATTTTACCACGCCGCCCATTGGAATTTCTTTGGATGTCCATTCCTTGATGTTCTTGAACGAGACGGTCATATTACCAACGGTCGCGGTGGCGGTATAAGACGTAACAACGCAGTTGAGACGGCTACCAGCAACCGCCACCTCTCCGCGATTCGTCGCTTCTCTTTTGAACTTTACATCTATTTTGTCACCAGAAATTCCGGGTACTTTTAACAATGACTGGATGAATTCTTTTTGAGATTTCAGATTTATTTCCTCTACTTCTGAACGTGAACGTAGTCCCTCCGGACGCAATCCTCCAAAACGTAATTCATTGGAGTCTAATACATTACGACCTTCTACTTTTTGCTCAATTTTGACCTTGTCGCCGTCATTTTGTATGACTTTGTACGTCACCACCGAATTATCACCCCATGCGGTTACTTTGTACTTAACCATCTCACCCTGTTTGGCTTTCTTGAACGAAGCAACGTTGAATGAAGCCGGCATGAAGTTGGACGAAACAGACATGTTTGCCCAGAAGCCCGGAATGAATTTGTATAGAATCACCGCTACAACCACAACTACTACCGTCAATACGACTAGTTTGAGTGAACTTCTAATTGATTGTACCGCTTGTTTGACTTTACCTGAGTATCCGGCAGTAATACTCGCTCCGCATCTGGTACAAACGACCTGTTCGGGACGAAGTGCCGCGCCGCATTTACGGCAGAAATTTTTATGTCCGGTGGGTTTAGCACCGCAAGACATACAGGCAACTGCCTGTTCGGAAACGGGTTTTCCGCAACTGGTACAAAATATCGGTTGAGCGGACGGCGGTACGGCTTTATTGAAATTCAGTCCGGGAACCTGCCCTGCGACTCCTTTAAGTCCGCCGTCTGTTTCCAGTGCCGTATTGGGCGTGACAATTCCACTCGCCGCAAGTTCATTGAGTTGCTGAATGTTTATCGGACCTCGTCGCTGCCCGTTTACGTCTATGTAAAAAAAGTTTGACATTGTAGTTCCTTGTTGTCTTATTGTTACTGCACGAAAAAGCGACACGGTGTTAGTCACCGGTTCATTTTGACGTAAAAAATTTCCAAAGTGAATTGATGACACCGGATTGACCAATACCCGTTCCGCATTCAATACAGATGACCTGTTCGGAATTCAGTGTAGTGCCGCATTTATGGCAAAATTTTCGATGTCCGACCGGCTTGGCACCGCAAGACATACAGGCGACCGTATGTTCGGAGATAGAATTTCCGCAGTTGGTACAAAATAACTGTTGAGCGGTCAGCGGTACGGGAACTGTTTGTACCGACTGAGCAAAATGGGACGGTGTATTATTGAAATTCAGTTCGGGAACTTGTCCCGCAATTCCTTTGTGTCCGCCTTCTGCTTCCAATGTCGTATTGGGGGTGATGATTCCACTCGCCGTCAGTTCATTGAGTTGCTGAATGTTCATCGGACCTTGCCGCTGACCACCTGCGTCTGTATAAAAAAAGGTTGACATTGTAGTTCCAGTAATGAAAGAAGGGATGCATATTTTCATCGCACAGTTTTTCTGGTAATGTACGATGATTTGCGAGAACATAGCAAGAACCGCTTCAAGACAGGAGCGGTGCGTTCAGAATTTAGGTTTTCTTCCCGCGGTCGAATGCGGTGCAATAGGTTTCAATACCTAACGCCGAAGATTACCTCGAAGAAATGCGCAGACGCTCCCTCATCGGGAACGACAGTTTTTCATTTCTTCTTGGTTTCTCTTCACTCGGCTTTCGCCGTTTCGACCGTGAAGTTCGCCAATCCGCCTAATGACGGTTTCTGAATTGCTGACGTACTCTAAAAATTCTTTTCCGAATCACGACGATTCGGACATTTCTAAAATTTATATGTTCAGGCACTATCACTAACGAGAGCACCACGAAAACACGAACATTGTATCCGCTTTTTGAAAATATGCAATAGGGGGCAAGAGGGCGGCAACATTTTTACACTCCCCGTGATTACATTTTTCTCGCCTGTGGTATTGATATTACAAAAAAATCGGATATAATGCTGTCTGTTTGATTTCCAATTAACCAATTAACCATTTAATTTGGAGGTACCATGTTCTCAATTTCACGTCGTCAATTTTTAACTGTCTCCGCCGCCGGAATTTTGTCGAGCGGCTTAGCGATTCCTTCGTTGCCGGTTTTTGCTGCCGACAAGGTAAAACCAAAAGCCGGAGTGCAACTTTACTCCGTGCGGGGAATTTGCAAGGGTGACAAAGTCCCCGAAATTTTCAAGTCGCTCAAAGAAATGGGCTATGTTGGTGTAGAGTTTGCGGGCTATTACGGCAAAAACGCAACCGAATTGAAAAAGTTGCTCAACGACACCGGACTGGAAGCGTGCGGAACGCATATCGGTTATGGTGCGATTCAACCGAACGAGATTGCAAAGACGATTGACTTCAACGCCGAAATCGGCAACAAATATCTTGTTGTTCCCGGTGGGGTCGGCGGCGACGAAAAGGCGTGGCTCAATCACGCCGAAGTTTTTTCAAAAGCGGCAGAAACTGCTAAAAAAGCGGGAATGTACGTCGGCTATCACAATCATCAACACGAATTTAAGGACAAATTCCCCGACAGCGGGAAGTGTGCGTGGGATGTCTTTTTCAGCAATACTTCGCCAGACGTTTTTATGCAAATGGACATCGGGCATTGTGTTGCAGCCGGTGAAGACCCGCTGGTCTGGCTCAAAAAATTCCCGCACCGTTTACGTACCGTTCACGCCAAAGAGGTGTACGGTAAGGGCTATGACGGTGTACTGGGTTCCTATCCCGAAGGCGGAAAACATGTGGATTGGGACGCGGTTTTCCCCGCATTAGAAAGCGATGGTCTCGAATGGTACATCGTCGAAAGCGAAGAAAACCCGAACATTCTCAACAGTGTCAAGGGTTGCGTTGACTTCCTGAAAAAGAAGGGGCGAGCATAGAACGTCATTAGCCCCGTGAGGTGTTGAGCAATGATGCGCTAATTGAAGTACCGATACTTCGCTTAGCGCATATTTTTTCGGTTGTCAAAGCCGCGCACGAAGTAAACTGCCGCGTTTGACAGAAGAGTAACAGAACAAACTCACTAAAACGTCCGACTAAAACTGGTTTACCTCATAACGTCGGACTATGTACATCCAGCGGTCCCTCCGGTAGCGAAACGTCGGTCAGTTCCTTGTACATCGGACAATTTGAACGCATTGCTATTGGCAAGTCACGATTGTTCCACATTACCATCGAGTCGTCCGCGAGTTGCCAGCCGAGCGATATGTAGTACGGCACCAGCGACTCTTTGCAAAACAGAATCGCGAAAAAGAAACCGCGGCGTTTTATCTCGTTCACCGTTACGTCGAGCAACTCGCGCCCGATTCTGTTGCCGCGTTTTTCAGGAACAACTGAAACACCCTGAATACTCGCGACGTTATACCGCCAATTCCAGGTAGTGGTAATCGTCCGTACTACCACAGCCACGTGCGCGGCAATCTCACCGTCTTCGCGTAGCAACACGGTGAAAATCGGCGGCGTGTTATGCCAAACGCGGCGACACGCAAATACCTCCGCCCATTCAGGAAAACAAACACAGAGCATCGCCCTGATTTTGGCATCAAGCGGCGGAGCGATATTCTGCTCGTCAATTATCTCAATCATTAAAGCATTACCAACATTTTTGATTGTAACTACGCCGCGGCAGGATACATCCTGACATAGCAATGAAAGTTGTGCAATTTTCAACCGTGATGAGTATTTTAATCACGAGTGCGTTGACCGGCGGGGAAAATACAAGGAGTTTAAGGACGGATTAAACACGTTCCTAAACTCCCCAAACTTATTGCGAATTATTCACAAAACGTTAGTTGTACTTCACCCAGATATTCCGGTATTGTACTTTGTTACCGTGACCTTGCAGGTACAATCCGCGTGCTTCGTCTGCCTCCGCTTTGCGACCGGGTGTTTCTTTTGGTAACTCAACGTCATCTTGGATCGTGACACCGTTTTGTTTTACAGTCACGCGAGCGTTGGCGGTTTTCTTTCCGTCAGCATACTTCGCGGGCGTGTAGTCAATGTCATACGTTTGCCACGTTAGCGGCGGGTAACACGCATTCACAATCGGGGCTTTGATTTGGTAGAAGCCGCCGCACTCATTGTTTTGCGGCGGGACGTGACCGAACGAATCAAGTACCTGACACTCGTAACTCTCCGCGATATACACGCCGCTGTTTGAACGTGCCTGACCTTGTTTCGTCGGCATAAATGTGTTAATAAATTCGATGTGGAGCGTATAAGGTTTGTCTTTTTCAAACGGCTTCACGACTGCTTCCGACCAGAGTACACGTTGCGGGCTAGCATTATTAGCGTTATTGCCGCGCGGCTGCAATTCGTTTATCTTCGCACCCGCTTCAAACTTATCAACATTTGTACCGTCGAAAATGACTGTCGCACCTTCCGGGGCTTTCGCGCCGAGTGTTGGACTACGGCGTACAACTTTCTCGAACGTGATTTCCGGAGCGGGGTCTTGTCCGGCGACAATAATCTTTGAAGACGGACGCGCTGGTTGAGCATTACCGCCATTCTCGCCGCGGCGTTGACCGCGACCACCTGCACCTTGCCCCGCACCTTGACCACGTTCAAACTTTGCGGTTAGCGGCTTGCTTAACAATCCATCAGGCAAGTCACCGATTGAACTGGTAAATTTACGGAGGACAAATTCCAACGTGTTGTCGTCTTTCAATGTAATTGTACCGGTACCATACGACATTTCCGGTTTCCAGTCGCCGCCCGGCAAACCGCCGAGATAGACCGTGAAGCGAAACTTGTCGTTACCGTCGGCGATAACTTGCAAACCAAGTTTATGACCTTCAATGTCCTCCGACGAAAGGTACTCACCCTGCAAAGTAAAACTTTTAGCAACCGCCTGGTCAGCACGGACTTCGCCGACGGAAGTAAACTCCACCGGTGCATCCTGAGCAAAAAGCCCATGAGCGGCAACACAAACAAACAACGAAGCAAACAAACTAAATAAGCATCTCATAGTAAAACCCTATATGGCTGAAAGTGAAAAAGAGAGACCAGCAGACAAACCAATCTCAAGACAAGACAACATTATACCGTACCGGAAAAGAAAAAAAAGATACCCGTGCATAGACGAACCCGATACATAACCAACCTTCATTGCAACCTTGACAAATGGTTGACATTTTGGGAAAATTACACCATAACAATTTCGTAATCATTCAAGGTAATGAAATAGAAATAAAATGAGAATAACGGAAACAGAAAAACAGGTTATGATTGAAGCGGTAAAAAATGTGGATACTGATGCCGAGTTGTGGCTTTTCGGGTCGAGAGTTGATGACACAAAAAAAGGCGGCGATATTGATATTGCGATTCTCTCTCCGAAAATTGACCGAATGAAAAAAATCCAGATACGCCGCGACATCCTCGACAGAATCGGCGAACAAAAAATCGACATCGTCATCTCCCGTGACGGTTCAGAACCGTTTTTTCGTTTAGCAAAAGAAAATGGAGTACAAATATCTGGAAAACTCACTTGAAGTATTGAGAACAAATATCAATGGTTTTTCCGCAAGTCTTGTTTGGTTGCGGCGATCCTACGAACGCTGTACCGATATTGGAATTAAAGCGGCATACGCGGATGATGAGTTCGACCATTTTGAAAATCTGACTTCAAGATACGCCCGAACAACCGACCTATTAGTCAACAAAGTTTTACGAAGTATTGATGTTGTTGAATTTGTTTCCGGCGGTACCTTAATTGATGTAGTCAACAGAGCAGAACAACGCGGATTCGTTGACTCTGTTTCCGAAATACGGGGGCTAAAAGACTTGCGTAACGAAATTGCTCACGAATACGAAATAACCGACTTGCGGGACATTTTCAGTGCCGTCCTCCAAGCCGTCCCAAAACTTCTTGCTATATCAGAGCAAGTTATCGCTTACTGTGAAAAATATAAATTCCAACCCACACCTAGCGAACCGTAAGATTAAAATGTCGCGTAGAGACACACCGTGCGTCCCTACAAATCAACGTTAAAATTTTTTCAAACTCACCTTAATCGCATTTATGCGTTTCAACCACTTTCATTCATATATGTCACTATTATCAAACCGACTTGTTATTTTTGTGCTTGTTGTTATCTTGTTGCCGTCTTGTTTCGTTTTCGGGCAGGATGATAACAAGTTGTCTGACGAACCGGATGAAGCCGCAGTTGATGTGGCTTCTGTGCAGGAGATGTCGCGGGTTTTTCGGGCTGCCGCTAACAAGGTTATTCCGGCTACTTTGAAAATTATTTCGCACCAAATTGTTTCCGAACCGAGCAACAGACCGACAACTAACCTTCCAGAACCTGACATTCGACGTTTCGGTGATAGTACCGGTACCGGTGTGATGATTCATCCGCGCGGTATCATTGCTACCAATCGTCACGTTATCAACAACGGTAAAGAAATCGAAGTCGAATTGGCTGACGGGCGGCGATACAACGTGACAAAATTTCGCGACGACGAGTTCACCGACCTTGCTGTTCTTTGGATAAAAACCGACGAAGACCTTCCGTTCGCACGTTTCGGTAACAGTGACCGCGTCAATATCGGCGACTGGGTTCTCGCGATTGGGAACCCGTTCGACCTTGACCTCTCCGTCAGTACCGGTATCATCAGTGCGCGTGGACGTTCAAACGCGAAACTCAAAAGCGGCGACTTCCTGCAAACCGACGCGTCAATCAATCCGGGTAACTCTGGTGGTCCGCTGATAAACGTTAAGGGCGAAGTTATCGGTATCAATACGATGATAATATCACAGTCGGGAGTCAATCAGGGTATCGGGTTCGCGATGCCGTCGAACACGGTTTACTGGGTTCTCAAACAACTTGTCGAGAAGGGCAAAGTCGAACGCGGTTGGCTTGGTGCGACGACGCGACCGGTAACGAGTTCGGTTGCGAAACGGCTTGGTGTTCAACCGAAAGTTGGTGTGATGGTTATCTATTCAGTGCCGTCGTCACCTGCCGCGCGGAGCGGTTTACGTCCTGACGACATAATTATCACGATTGACAACGAACCGATTTCGACGCTGGTTGACTATCATCGTTTGGAAGAACGTGCCGAGCCGAACAAGCAGCACAATGTTAAAATTATACGAGATGGACAAGAGCGAACATTGGCGATAACGTTCGTCGTTCGTCCGCCGGAAGCGAAGTCAGACCCGTCGCAAATAGCAGGTGCGGAGATACCGCGTTACGTTGACAAGGAAGCGGGGATTTCTGTATTGGAGTTGCCGGCAAACGTGAGTGAGAAACTGAAACTAGGCGGGGTAAAAGGGATGCTGATATTTGACGTACTATCCGGCGGAACCGGCGAGGGAGCGGGCTTGGCAAAGGGAATGTTGATAGTAAAAGTTGACGGCAAACCAACTCCTGACCGCGACAGTTTCATAAGAGCAAGACAAACCGGCTCGATAGAAGAAGGTATCAGGTTTGAATATCTGATACCAAACAGCAAAGTACCACAAGCGATTATATTGAAAAAGTAAAGTGAACGATTGGCGGTGATTTTGTGTGCCGATATCGTTTTTTGCGGGTGAATACAAAATGATTGTTGTACGAATAACTCCATCGGAGTTCACGTAAAATCAGGGACTTGCTGAACGAAAGAAGGGGAATTTTTAGATGTTGCCAAAAGAAAAATTTTTTTACCTGTATTGACACGCAGGTTGTTTGGGCTTACAATGTGTAGGTTGAAGTTGCGAACAGTTCGCAACAAACACAATAAAAACCTTTATGAAAGGAAAAAAACATGACAAATTATGTAAAAACACAAATTTACCAAATGTTAAAATGGGGGGGGGGGCGCAGTTTACGGTAAATGTAGCGTTCACCGTTCTCGCTCGGCTTTTACCCTGGTTGAACTTCTTGTTGTTATCGCCATTATTGGCGTTCTAATCGCTTTGCTCTTGCCCGCTGTGCAAGCCGCCCGTGAGGCGGCGCGTCGGATGCAGTGTACCAATCAATTGAAACAATGGTCGCTGGCGTGTCATAACTATCACGATACGCTGCAAACATTTCCTCCGCTTGGGACAAGGCAAGTGAGTTGGATGGTTTTACTTCTCCCCTATATCGAACAGCAATCGGTCACAGAGATGATTGCGGGCGGCGGTACAGCAGCAAGTATGGACGGGACAACTCCTTACGCCGCAGGTCCCCCAAATGATAATAGCGACATGAATTATCGTCCGTGGCGGTCAAAGTTGCCGGTACGGATTTGTCCCTCCGACGCGAATTCGGCTGAAATGTCTCAAGACATTCCAGACCGCTTTCCGGGAACAAGCAGTTACCGCGGCTGTCTCGGCGACTGTGCAACGAACATGAGTCACATGTATGCCTTTGATCAGGAGGGATCAAAGATGCGGGGAGCATTTATCCTGCCGGATGGATGGACATTTGGCGCAATTACGGATGGAACAAGCAACACTGTTTTTTTCGGGGAAGTGTTAATCGGTTCATCGAGTGAACCTCGTTCTGCCCGGTCAGGGATTGCTTATCGTTCAAGCGGCGGTAACCTCGATTCGCCGGATAGATGTCTTGCGGCTTTGTCCTCTGACCGGTCGCAGATTCGCAGCGACAGCAATTTTAACGGTCTTCATTGGAGCGGGAGGCGATGGTCAAGTCCAGTGTTACCCTATTCCGGTTTTACAACAGCAGGATCACCGAATAGTGTGAGTTGCCTGACTTTCATTTCGGGGGCTGTTAACGGTAATGACGGCAATGCACCGATTTATCCGTTATCAAGTAATCATACTGGCGGCGGCAACACGGCATTTGGCGATGGTTCGGTACACTTTATCAACAATACCATTGATGTCGGCAGCACCAATATTTCGGTGTGGCATACTGCCAACCCGGCTGCTGCCGGCGGCGCAACCCAAACTTACTCCCAAAGTCCGTATGGTCTTTGGGGCGCATTGGGAACGATCAACTGCGGAGAAGCGAAAGGATTATAAAATGAAACACAAACTATTAACATTCATTGTCAGTACGATATTGATATTATCAATGTTGTCCGGCTGCAGCCAGTCAGGTATCGGCGTTTCACCGGTTTCAGGAACGATAACGCTCAACGGAGAGAAGGTCGGCGGGGCGTTTGTTTCCTTTGTTTCCAAAGACGGTTCGACTCGAAACGCATCGGGCGTTACAGACGATGCCGGACACTTTGAACTGCAAACATCGGGAGCAACACATGCCGGTGCGATGCCGGGGGAGTACATCGTTTTAGTAAGCAAAACGATCAACGTGGATAAGACGGGACGTGAACTCGTTCCTGCCGACACACCGCCGAGTCCGGTACCGTCTGGTAATTCGACAGCGATGAGCAGTATGCCGCTAGTCAAATCGGTACTTCCCGAAAAGTACAATATGCCGGCAAAGCCGCTTTTGGAGGCAACCGTTACCAAAAGAAAGAACCAATTTACGTTCGACCTTGACGAAAAATGAACGGCAGCGATGCAAGAGGTTGTGTATTTTCACAGATAGGAAATAACTCACAGGTAGGCAAGGATAGGGAAGGGTAGTTTTTTATATTCTATCCTTTCCTACCCTTAACTAACTGTGAAAATCTCCCTGTAAAAAATAACTTTGCAATCGGCGTGATTGACACCGCCGGATAAATGCTGTTACAATAGAGATATCGGATTTTTGTAAATGTCCGATAGGAATTAGTTTTCATCACGTACAACCCCTTTGGAGGTCATTATGCAACGCTTAACACTTATTTTGATTTGTCTCGCAACAGTTTCCCCAATTTTTGCTTCCAATTCCGTATTTCAGGAACGGTTACAGCAGGATTGGATGTTTCAAGACCACGGTCCTGATGTCACGGCGTGCTTTGCCGCACAGTCCGATGTTGTTATCAACAACATCACCGACGATGCCTCGACCGGCATTGCATCGGGTAAGACCTATACCCATTTGCTTGATTTCGGCAAAGCGGGTATTGCCGGCGGGGCGACCGTCAACGGCGTGAAATTTCAAAAGGTACAAGCCGCAAAGGGTGTTTGTGCCATCAACGGGACAAAGACCAACTACGGTTGGGACGGCGGTCTTGCCAACACTTGGGGAGACATTGAGGACGACCCGGCTCTTGCCAAAGCGAGCGGCATTGCCGATTTGCTTCGGGACTGCAATTACGGGCAGAAAACCGATATGAAACTGACCGGTCTCACACCGG
>JAITST010000401.1 GCA_031287585.1 Planctomycetaceae bacterium
AAGTTCGACCATAACATCAATCGCCTCACGTGCCGTTTTCGCGCGTTGTAACGCAAACGTAATCAACATCGGATAGTTGATGACCGCCCTCGGATTGACAAGTTCCTCGTGACCGCCGAACGTCGTTTCCGCAACCGCGAGTTGATGCTCGTTGATACAACCTTGACGCGGGAAGTGGTCAACGTGAAGCAAACCTTGTTCCCAGACAACACCGATAACCTGATATGTATGAGCAACTTGCGGAATCTGAATTTCGCCGTGGTGTTTAGTTTTCGGAACAGTGATGAACGTTCCGTCAGGATGGTCTTGAGCGGGAAAGATAGCAAGTTGCGGATAAAAACCAGCGGAGTCCGCGGTGTAAGTAATCGAAACTGTACCGTCAACCGACGCGTCTTTCGAGACAAGGATGTTGGTACAAGCGAACAGAGTTTGAACACAAGAGAAAATGACAGCCGCAACGAGCAACGTTGAACGATATAGTGTGTTTGACATTTGTATTTCAGTAAACGTGTTTGAAAGTATTGAGGTTAGTCCACGACAGGACACGAGTTAGATATGATAACATCAGAGCAATGGGTTTGCAAGTAGGTGGCGTAACCATTCTAGCACCATTTTCCATCTTATCAAACATCATTCGATTCGCTATTGACCGATTGGAATAATGACGACAGTCGGGTGTTCTTGTCCGTTCACAAAAAAATTACCGCTTGTTAAAAATACGGAATCCTGAATTTATATTTCACTATGATTTTCAATCTACATTATTATGACGGCTTCTAAAAACCTCACCTTTTCGTTTAGCAAGTTCCTAATTTTACGTGAATTGTTGTTTTGAGGTTGTAGGTTTCTAGAAGATACTGTCGACCTATTCGGCAGATGGTTATAATGCCAGTGCCGATTTTTGTAATTCTTCCAACGCATCTTTTAAGGATTGTTTTTCCGGTATCGGTTTCCCATTCATCGGGTCGAATATTGGAACGTTTATTTTCCATTTCGCAAGCCGCTGTACCGCTTCGTTATAATTGCTCGGCGAATCGCCTTTCAATACAGCGTTAGCATCGTCCCCTGTCAACCAAACAAAAATCTGTTTTGCAACAGCGATGTCGGTTTCTGTAACGAATTGCGGTTCCAGTTCTGTTATCTCTTTCAATGGAGCAGAAACATCGTTACCGGATTCCATAAATGAAAGTTGCTTGGCAAATTGAATCCATGGGTCTTGATTATTCGCTTGAAAATTTTTATGTTGCGCCGCTTTTTGAACTTCAACCGCTGCGAGAAATATCTGACGATTTTCTTTTAGCCGCGACGTTGCCGAAGCGGATTTATCTTGACGTAAATGAAACCACGGCGTTTTTTCGTCGTTGTCATCTACTACAAATGCCAACGGATCAACCTCACCGTTTTTGTATAATTCGGCGACCTTGTCCCTCAATTTTTCGTCTTTCAATAAGTCGTCTAACTGCGATTCCTTTTTATCAGTTAAACCAAAACACGTTTGCAGATTGCGGAGTAATGTTTGCAAGTCAGGTTCCGGTTCTTTCTTTGCGAAAGCCAAGGATAAATGCTTGCGCAGTGATTCCTTCCTTTGATTATCGTCCGCTTGCTTTGCATCAAGATTTAGTTTCTCCAACCAACTTTGTAATGAATCAACCCCATTTGAGTTGCCGGAAAACCAGTTTTTCCAGTCATTTAGCATTTGTCCGGGATTGATGTTTGGACATTCAAGCGAATCAAGACCTTGCCCACTTATCGTTTTAAGAAAAGCGACAAGAACGATAAGAATCGTTACGATGATACATAGTAATTTATGACGCATAATCCAGCACCCTTTCTTAGGTAAGTCATTAGTAGGTGATTTAGGTAAGTCATTAGGAAACAATTGAGCGAGTTCTTGTTGCCAAACGTCTAGTTCAGGACGTTGTAGCGAACCGGCAGGAATTTCCTTTGTCCAGTCAATTGTATTGGTAACGAGTTCGGCAAGTTTCGGTTGTAATTCTTTCAGTTTGTCGATAATTCGTCGTGTATCTACGCGAGAAATATCACAGCCCGGTACGGTAACGAGGAGAATTTCGCGTCCCCATCTGCAAGTATCGGCTTGTAGGGCTTCCTGACTGACACCGATAAAATCATTGCCGACGTGAGCAGACTTTTCCCGCACCGCTGACAGCCGTTCACCAAGCCCATCAGGAACTTCCCCCTGTTGAGGGAGCAACGTAACGTGGTGATGCAGTCCCGCACGCGGCGTTTCAGCGAATAAGTAAATCATCGGTTGCGGCATTATTTCCTCCATTCGGGTAATGAGGGTTCAGTCGGCATATTTCTCGGAACATCAACTTCGGTAATATCCTTTTCGGTGATTTGCAAGATAGTATGTGGATTACCCTTATCAATTCCCTTTTTGTCTTCGGCGTGTATTACTGTCTCAACTGGCAGAAATTGTCCGTGCTTGTATAAGTATTGCTTTGATGTCCACAAATAGCCGCCATTTTTATAGTCTTCCCAATAATCTGCCCCAGTCGGAAGGGCAGGCACTCTGCCTTTCCCTTTGTAATTATCAAGAAATTCTTTTTTTCGCCGTTCGTAATCCTGTTGTGCATCTCTATTGTCCTGTAAGTATTTCTTATACTGTTGTACTTCGCCTCTCATTGTTCCTAGTGGTGCGCTGTTAAGGTAGTTATTACACACTGTCTCAGTACGGTCATTTTTTACTTTATCATAGAAACTTTTATCCCACTTGTAATTCAGTTCCTCAATCTTGCGGTTCAATGATTGCAAAAGGGTATCAGCACCATTATTCACATCGACATTACTCAACTTTTGACCGGCTTCGACAATTTCTTTAACCATCGAAACAGTTCGTTCATAGGATGTACCATAATTTTTTATCATATCATTTACCTTCTCATCGGTTCGGTTAATGATGTCTTTACACAGAGTTTGCCACTTATCATCACGTTTTTTCCAGCCAGTAAGTGCTTCAAAAGCGGATTTTAAATTACCCACATTGAACGAGGCATTGACATCTTTCTCGAAGTCCTCCCAATTTTTAGTGAGTATAATTACATTGAGGGCTAATCTTGCTTCCTGAATGATACTATGCCGCTTTTGTCGTTGCTCCCCAGTTGCATAATCAGGATACGGGAAAAACGTATTTTTGTCTCCTTCACTTATTAATATGTTAAAGTCGCTCTCTTTTTCCGTCTTTTTAGCATTGGCATACAACGTGTCCAACTTTACCAGAGCGGCTTCATTTTCTTGTAGATATAATTCGGCTTTTGCGCTGGTAACAATCTTGTTCACTTCGGATTTGTGTCTGCCGTTAGGGTAATCCTTTTCGTATTGCTCTCCCAATTTTACCTTATCAGCAGAATTGGCGGTATCTCTTATTGTCATAAAAGCATCGTCATCAGTTTTCTGCTTTATTGTCTCAATGTATGTTAATGCCTGTGACCGCCACCAAAACCAATGTAGATGTAGAAACGGAAAATATGATTCGTTTCGGTAACTTTCAAGATACTTTTGCCATCCTAACAATTCGTCCGGTGATGTTTGCGATTTGTTTATCGCCGTATGTGCTGCACGAAAGCGTGACAAGTCCTGAAATGTATGAAAACCGGTAATGATACCCCATAACATAACACAGAACATAGATGTTCGTATACAGACATTCCAAAATACTTTCTTGCGAACTTTTTTTATCTTATCAACCTTTTCCGTTTCTTTCTTCGGCAGACGATTGATAAGCGTTTCCGATAAGTTTTTAACATCGTCGGTCTTATTCCACTTCCGCATCCATCGCGGCAACCGTTGAGAAGTGATTAGCGGAATCCATTGATTGGGCAATTCAAGTTTCTCCAGCCGCTCTACCTCCATTGTGTTAATCTGTTCGGCAAGCCAACAGAACGGAAACGGCACACCGAAAGATTGTAACGGATTTACCTTGACCGGTTTCCCGTTGACACATTTACCTAATCCGCTCATCGGAAAAACGGCAAAATGTTCTTTGCCAATCGAGCTTTCCAATGCTTGCCGCAAACCCCAATACATCTGATTGTCTGCAAAAAATTGTGTAACATTATTCTGTTCCGCAGCCAACGCATTGACGGGAATATCTGAATACCTATCCCACTTGGTCAGTATCAATGCAACCGGACATTGCCGCTCACCTTCCATCGTCCCTATCAAAGAGGAAAATGCCGTTTGCAGTTTACCAATCTCATTGGGGATTTCACTGGTACGTTCTCCTTTTTCAGGAGTAATCGCAAGAACAAGAATTCCGTCAAGGTTTCGCATCTTTTCCCTGATTTTTTTGGTAAACTCATTATTGTTGTTGTTCAGGAGGTCGGGATTGATAAGTTCGCCAGCATAATCAATAATTTCAACATAGAATTCACCTTGCGTTTTACTCGACAAAGTGAACCGGTATCTTGGTGGATTATCTGCATCGGGCGGGGTAGGGTTGGGTAAATCCCCGTGTTCTAAACCCCGTTCGTATGCGGCGAGTTCTTTTGCCCATTCACGCATTTGATCACTACCAAATTCATCAATATAGGCACCGCAGACCTCACCCGTCTCGGTAGGGCGGCGTTTACCGCCCATCGACATTGCCGTAAGGGTACACGTCTTTCCTGAACCGGAAAGACCGTAGAGAGCGAACTTGTACAATTTTTTATCAATGTTTCTCATAGTTGTTTAGTTGTAACAGGGTGATAGAGTAAGTTTCGTTGTTAATATTATGATTTTGGTTTTTTCAGCAAAAACGCAAATGGCTTGAATAGGTAAAATCGAGTGAACGGCAATACGATGGCAATGACAAAGAGAATCACGATGAATGCGGCAATACCTTTGATACTGGTAAAAAAGGAATACAAAGTTGCTTTTCCCATTCTCTCGACCGCATCGCCTGTTTTCCCGGCAACTTTTTCAATCGCTTTCTCTGCGCCTTTTGAAACCCCTTCAATCACAGTGGCAGCAACATCACCGGCACATTCCGTCAACCGTTTCAAACCTTCCTGTGTTAGGTTCCCGGCGGTATCCATAAAACCTTCAGGATCGAGCAGATACCAAGCCAACGCACCGCCCGCAAGCCATTTTTCCCAGTGCGGCGTAACATATTTTGTCCAAAACGTATTCGCAGCGTCACCGTATTTCGTAAATAATTGTCCGTAGTCAGCAAGATTTACGGCTCGCTTACCAGCGGGACTGACCAGTTTCCCTCCGTGAATTGCCGCATCGACTCGCATTGCCGACTTCGCAATATCATCACCGTACATTCCGATTGCTGTAACGGTATCAGCACCACCCCGCTCTAAAAACTTTGCCCGCTGCATCATATCAGGCAGATTTTTTTCACAGGTTTTGGCTCCTTGACCGAGAACAAGGAGATATTCTTTGGATGGAGTGTCGAGTTCATCGGCAAAGCGAATCAACGCCGGGTCAACGGCTTGTAGTTCCGTTTTTACCGCGTTTTTCAACATCGCGGGGGTGGGTTTTGCTGACTTAACTATTCGTTTGGCAGACGACTCGAGTGCTTCCTTGCCTGCCTTGCTTTTGCTCATTGTTTTCACAACGTCATCGGCACCGCGAATCGGCACGTCATCGGCAACCTTTACCGCCTTGCGCAAAAAGGATTCAAACATACCAGCATTACTTTGCGTTGCACAAAGTAAAACGATAATAAAAGGAATAATGTGTTTCATCTTGTTAGTGACAGGGCTTACCCCGTCTTGTTAGGGGATTAAGGGACATTGTGTTGCACGGCTTCCGTTGCCAATTTATCAAGTTTACCGGTTGCGGCATTTAACCATAAAGCGGATTGATATTGTTCGTAGGATAACGGTTTCGGCTCCAAAATATTTGTTACCTTATTTTTTACAGTCAGTATAAACTGCTGTGCCATATCCGTCTTCATTACTTCTTCCCCACCAATACCAGTAGCCGTATCACTGATAACAGATACTGGTATCGCAACCATCGGAACATTTTTAAGGTTGTTTAGATTTAGTACAACCTTTCTATCACCCCTCATAAAAATACGGGCATCGAGACCGGACATTTTTTTGAATGTATCGTTTTTGATACCGAACATTCGTGATTTGTCAAACGTATTTTCTACAAAACCTGTAATATCAATTTTGCCAAACTGTTTACCGGCGTTTTGAAGCGTTTTTTCGGCTGTTGTTCTCATTGCCATTTTTACCTCTTGTTTTATTGCTTGTTTGCCAGCAAACTTAATGCCTTGTTTTAGCATTTGCTTACTTGCTTGTTTTGCTGCTTGCCAAGCAACTCTTGTTGCAACAACTTTGACGGCAGCAATAGTGAGATGCTTTCCTGCCTCAATGGCAATTACCGCACCACCACCCGTTACCGGTATTAATGCAATCTCAGTCACGATTAACACAGGGTCAAGAATCGCAAATGTAATTTCCAGGACTGAACATCCCTGCCCATTTATTGTCTTTTTGATAACAAGGTAGGTGTAATAACACGGGATATTCGTCATCCAACCCTCGTATGGATGTAAGTCATCGAGTATTACCGAATTGCTTAACGATTCGTAGTATTTCAATCGGTTCAAGGCATTAGGATTAAATGCCTGTTCCTCTAAAATCTTAATTTTATCATTTTCGGGAATATCTCTTCCTAACAAATGAAGTAATTCCGGCTCATCTTTGAACCGGTCAAGTGCATAAACGATTTCACTGTTTCGCTGTAGAAGATTTTCGACAACGTACTTTTCTAATAATTCCGGTTTTCCTTGAAACTGTTTTAGTTGCTGGACAACGTTGTTACCATACATTTTGAAGAGATTTTCACCTTGCGGTTTCATAAACACTTCATATATGTACGGCGTGTTGAGCATTATTGTAATGTCGTCTTTTTTGGCATCACAAGCCCGCAGCATTGCCGGAAAATAGGTGTCCAAAAAACCTTTATTAAGTTCAACATCGCCATCAAGTTTATTAACGAGGTCAAATGAATCCAGATAGATATACTGTAACTTGCCTTCTTGTTCTTCACCGGTATCATTGTCGAGTGCATCAAGAATAAAATCTCGCCGAAATTTATTAAACGCGTCTTTCGCATCATCAGTTCGGGGATTCATATCAAAATACGTTTCAGGAGCAGGAAAGTCATGTCCAGTGTTATAGAGTTTGACAATCAGGTCGCCATTCTTTTCGTATTGTTCGGCAGCATCCAAACAACTTTCTATGTCAAGCGTGTGAGTGTGACAATAGTTCTTAAAAAATTGATAGTATTCACCGTTTCTAAAAATCTTATCTAATTTTTCGGGACCTTTGGCATCAAATCGTAATGTTGCCACATAGAGACCTGCAAGTTCAGGATACTGTTTAACCGTATTCCAAACGCCAGGATGTTGGACAAGTTTTACCAATTGATTCAGTTCAGCATCGAGTTCTGCCGTATCGTTTTCGGTAAGAATCGTGAATTGTAATTCGTTCAGAGTAACTATTTTCTCGGCAAGGTCTTGGGGCAATCCTGCATTGGTAAGACGATTGATCCAATACTGCTGACTGACGTTAGGGGTTGCATCGTTTCCTATCAACGGCTTAATTGTCCCTGTTACAGAAACATCCGGTTGATACGTAGCAATCGGTTTTGGACTTTCACCGCATGCCCAAAGAGCGAGAGCAGCAGTAATGAGCAGAAATTCTACCCCCCTCGCAAAATAAGTGCCAACTTTTTCATTTTAAAATTTCCTTTCGCTTGGTGTTGAAAAATAACGGTTACGCAACGTTTGATAAGACAGATTCGGCTGCGCGAGTAGCGTTTTGTTGTCGGACACTACTACCATCTCATAGTCAACCATTCTATCATTGTTATTACAAAAGTCAATTAGGGGGTGTCCTTTCCAAATTTTTCCTCCCGTTCACGAGGTCGTGGTTAAAATAGGTAAGATACCCCCAACGAAAGCAATCGTATTGTGCCAAAATCTTTGATTGTACTGCGAACTGCTGTTTTACCGAGTATTTTTCACTACACACAACCTCGTGAACGGGAGGAAATTTTGTGAACTCAACGTTATTTTTTAATCGCGCATTACCGCGATAAACGCAATGAAATCATTTTGTATGCCGCACCAACGACCATCTGTCACGGTTCGTCGGATGGCTCCCAAATCCATTTTCCTCCATGATCAATATAGCCCCATTTTCCGCCAAGTAATTCGTAAGCAAAATACATTGTACCAACACCAACTGCGGCGACACCGTTTTGAAAATCTTCCGCCCAGTCGTACTTTGTTGGAATAACCAATGTACCAACTTCATCTACGTAACCGCACTTTTTCCCCAGACAAACCCAACGTAAACCTTCTGACAGGCTTCCAAAATCATTATACTCTATTGGTAAAATCCAGTATCCACTCAAATGAAACAAACCTTGCTTTTCATCGACAGTCATAACTTTTAATGTGGAATCGCCATCTCGGCTAAATATGTTTTTATAAATTATTGGCAGAATACAATTTCCCTGAACATCTATCAAACCGAAACGTTTCGGCTCGTCCTGCGTTACAACAAAAAACGGCTTTCCACGAAACATTACTGTTTGCAAAGACAAGTATTGAGGTTTGATAATCACTTTTTCGTTATTGTCAACGACTCCCCAAAGTTGCGGTTCGCTTTTATCTTGCATAAAAGGTTTAACGTCATAACGATTGCCGGTTTTGATATTTTTATCCAACAAATCGTCCGTAAAATTTACTTCTCCGTCTGTGAGTTCGTTGCCGTTACGGTCAATTGTATAGTGTGTTTTTTCGTGTTTCACCTTTGCAATACCGTATTGAAAAGACGTTACTTCATCGAACAGAAACGGAATTACTATTTTTCCGCTTGCGTCGATATAGCCCCATTTGCCGTCTTTTTTCACAGCGATAAGTCCTTCTGACAAAACTTGAAAATTGTCGATGTCAGCACATAATTGTTTTCCGTCATACGAAAACATTGTAGTTTGTTCTTTGAAATTCCGAACACAAAAGTAAGCGTCACAAAACATAACTCTTTCGTATTCCACAGGAACAACCAGTTTTCCGTATTGATTGATGATTCCGATTTTACCATTCTTGCCAACAGGAAGGTGTCCACGAATGTATCTCGGAATTATCGTTACACGCGAATTGTTATCGTTATCAGATTCT
>JAITST010000416.1 GCA_031287585.1 Planctomycetaceae bacterium
TTTCCAGTCGATACTAAACGTCTGGTCATTTATTGGCACGTTGACTTCAAAATCTGAATAAACATACTTTCCCGCGATTATCTCTGGTTCGTGATATACAGGTTTTTCCACAAACATAAATAAATGCGGCACGTAAAATTCCCCTACTTGATGTAAATCATAAGTAATCTCGCTCCAACCGCCAATAGATTTATCAATACCAGCGGAACTGTCGTCCATCTTATACCCCATCAAGATATTTTTCATCGCTCCGGATTTGCCAAATGAAGGGTCAAATGTAAATTCAAGGTAAGAGAAAACTTCAGTGGTTTTACCATCCTTATGAAACACACACTTCTCATCAATTGTTGAAATCACCCATTCACCATTTTGATTTTCTATAACAGAAATATCAAAACCTAACTTGTGTTTTTGTTCCAAGAACTCAGAAAAATGAAAAAATGATTCGTCACCATAAATAAAGAAAAATGGGAAAAGGAAATGTAGCGAATCAGAGAGTTTCTCACACTCTGACGCTTTTATAGATTTATTATCGTTTACTGTTCCTTGGTAATATTTATTAGATGAGGATGATCCTAATTCCAATTGTTCCTTGAACAACTTTCCATCAAATGCCCGTGTGAATGCCCTTTCAAGAATACCACTGCCATCACTACGCGGAGTTTTACTGGTAACATCAGCCCAATATCGTCCATCAAATGCAATAACGCAAGACACTGTACCTGACGTGTCTGGTTGTAATATATCGCATTTGTATTTGTAGGTATGAATTTCTTTTTCCTTCATCTTGATAATTTTTATAGCGGAATCATAACTAACGTCAGATGCGCTGAGTGTTGCCGCATAAACATAATAAATTGCAACATTACAAAGCAAAAACACTACGTTAGTGAACAAAAGTTTTTTGAAAAAATTCATATTGATACCTTGGTATAAAAATATTAATTCTTAATTACCATAAATTTTACTCCTCATAAAACTTGTTTACAAACAGGTTTGCTATCGCTTCTATCGCCGCGCTGGCATCGCTGCCAGTGGCTTCAACAGTTACCTTTTCGCCTTGCGCCGCCCCTAGTGATAGTAAATCTATCATACTGTCACTGTGCGCGATCGCACTACCCTTCCGAAGTATTATTTCAGAAAGAAACTCTTTTGATTTCTGCACCAACATTGTACTAACCCGCGCGTGGATACCCGCACTGTTTTCTACAACAAGTTCGCGCACTAACCGTGTGTTGTCTGTCATTTAGATTTCATACTCTGGTTTTCACTTACGAAAACAACCTGTTCACAAATCCGTTCGACGGAAATGAAATACACATCCCAGTCATCAAATCGGTCGCTACGCTTCCGGCTATTATGCACCACTGTGTTGTCGTTATAGTCTGTCGTTACCAACAGACTATAACAACAAAAATTGTTCACACCAAACGTTATATTTTTCCCGTTCTACTTTCCCATTCCGTACATATCTTCGTCGGCTTCTTTCAGCAACGCCAATACCTCATCACGCGTTTTCGAGTCTTTTAGGAAACGGCAGAATCGGTCGTCTTTCAACTGACGTGTGATATGTTCCAGTGCGCGAAGATGCTCACTCGGCTGATGTTGCGGCGAAACGATTAGAAAAAACAGATAGACCTTTTCACGGTCGAGACTGTCGAAACCTACTCCATCGCGGCTGATTGCAACCGCGCCGACAAGTTTCTCGACGCTCTCGTGCTTCGTATGCGGAACCGCGATACCGCGTCCGATACCGGTCGAGCCGAGTTCCTCACGCTTGATAATTGCCTTGAAAATACTGTCAAACTCGTCCTTCTTAATCCCGCCAGCGTCGCGAAGTGATTCCGCCATCTCGCGAATCACGCCCTGTTTATCGGTGGCTTTGATCTCGACGCGAATCGCGTCAGGTAATATAAATTCCTTGAATTTCATTAAAACGAACTCCTTTAAGGTTAAACCAAACCGGTCAATGCTCTAATTTACAGGCAACCGGTATTGATTATGAAAACAAAAAAATCAAACAAAACTAAAACCGTAGAGCCGCGACGTTCAGCGTCTCCGTCACAAAACGTGTATTTGTACTACACGTTATATTTTCACAAAATATAATCAGACGCTAGGATTCGCGTCTATACCTTTGTTGTACACTTCATCGGCATCTGGTTTACCGGTACCGCGATGATGATTTTGAATACGCTCTTTGTACTTGCGTAACTGTTGTTCAATCTTGTGCAGCGCGTGGTCAATGTTACCAAACAGGTCGCCCGTTTTGAACGGGTCGGATGCGGTACTCGGCGCACCAGACGTATAACTTGCAACAAAATCACTTTTGTGTTCTGCTGAAACGTGTACGTCAATTTTCGGGTTTTCCGCTTTCTCTAAGTCAACAGTTATGTCAACAGATGTCAAACGCTCAAACAAATGATTGAGTTTCTCAAACTTCGCACGTATTTTTTCTATCGTGGCTTCAGACATATCGCCATGTCTGACGGATACAGTAATTTGCATATAAACTCCTTGTAATTTTGAAAAATTCAGGCGAAAAAAATTGTTGGTAAACTAAACAAATTTCCCGCCCCCGAAAACAAACACTATAAAAGTATAACACCGAATCAAAAAATGAAAAAGCCCCCCTACAAAATTTTCTTCTGCCCCGTCTGTTATTTTGTGTGAAAATAAGGTATAGTTTGGTTACGGTGTGTATTGTATTTCAAAAAAAATAATAGCTGCGAACGTGATATTGCGAGTAACATATCCAATTCCGACATTTAGTTTGTTACGTCATATCTACAATAGAATTGCCCAAAGGAGGTAAAACGATGAGTGTTGTTGGTACAGGTATAAACATGGTTGCTGATAGAGCGGCAGTTGATGCTGCGAATCACGAGCGGCATAGTATTAGTCAAGAGAAGGCAGACAGGGCTGCGGGCGTTGGTTCGAGCGACGAGGCAAGCAGCGAGACCAGTGACCGTGATGCCGATGGTCGCAGACCTTGGGAACGTATTCGTCGTCCGAATCATAACGAAGCGGAAAACAACGAACACAAGTCGAAGGATGTCAGCGGTCAACTGGGAAAAACGTTGGATTTATCGGGTTAGAGTGAAACCTCTACTACTAACAGTTAGAATTGAGAACTATGAAAAAGATACTGATAATTGGTGCTGGCGGTGTTGGGCAAGTGGTTACGCATAAGTGTGCACAACATCCTGAAATTTTTGGCTCAATCACTTTGGCTAGCCGCACGAAGTCCAAGTGTGACGCTATCACGGCTGACATCAAGCGGCGGCATAATGTTGACGTTGCGACGGCGGCGGTTGACGCGGATAACGTGCGCGAACTCGTTTCGCTGATGAACGACGTAAAGCCAGACTTGCTGATTCACGTGGCGTTGCCGTATCAGGATTTGACGATAATGGACGCGTGTCTCGAAGCCGGTGTTTCGTACATCGACACCGCCAACTACGAGCATCCTGACGAGGCGAAGTTTTGTTACGCGCCGCAGTGGGAGTACGACGAACGGTTTCGGAAAGCCGGTATCTGTGCGCTGCTCGGTGCCGGTTTTGACCCGGGACAGACGAATGTTTACACCGCATACGCGAAGAAACATCATTTCGACGTGATGGAAACAGTTGACATTATCGACTGCAACGCTGGCGATCACGGCTATCCGTTTGCGACGAACTTCAATCCTGAAATCAATATCCGTGAGGTATCCGCGAAAGGGCGATTTTACGAAAACGGTACGTGGCATGAGACTGACCCGCTTTCGGTGAAAAAAGTGTTCGATTTCCCGTGCGGAATTGGTGAGAAGGATATGTACTTGTTGTACCACGAGGAGATGGAGTCGCTAATCAAACATTATCCCGAAGTGAAACGGATGCGGTTTTGGATGACATTCGGGCAGTCGTATCTGACGCACTTGAAGGTGTTGGAAAATGTCGGAATGACAAGAATTGCCCCTGTCATGTTTCAAGGTCGCGAAATTGTTCCGCTGCAATTTTTGAAGTCGCTGCTCCCTGACCCTGCATCGTTGGGTGAACGAACGAAGGGTAAAACGTGTATAGGAATTTGGGTTGTCGGGAAACAGAATGGCATCGATAAAACGTACTACTTATACAACGTATGCGACCACGAAGAAAGTTATCGCGAAACCGGCGCACAGGCAATAAGTTACACTACCGGCGCACCCTGCGCACTAGCAGCGAAACTCTTGTTAACCGGAACTTGGAGTGGCAACGGTGTATTCAATATGGAACAAATGGACCCAGACCCGTTTATGAACGAGATAGGCGATTGGGGTTTGAAGTGGGTAGAAAGTTTTCCGGCGGTGAAGGAGTTTTGATGGGTGTATATTATGTAATCTGTACTTTTCAAGAAACTGCCTATTATTACATTTACAGATTGAGATTTATTCCGTACTCTTAATCATCATCGTTTCACATTTCCAATGTGCGTAACAATCTCATAACCGACCGACGCAACACGCCCCGCTAAGCAGTTTCTACACTCTGCGGCTTCTTCACCCGTACAAATTTTGTTGTCGTATAGTTCGTACTTTTTTCGTACTGTTATCGGTGAGAGGTTTGGCATCAGAACGTTCGCACCAACCTTCAATCCAAATTCGCGTCCGAGCGGGTCAATTGTTCCTAGTGCGGTCGTCGCGGGCAGCAACGCATAAGGAAACATCAGCCGGAGTATCGCAATCATTCGTAACGTTTGCTGCATACTGCCGTTTTGAAAACTTGCAAACGGTGTATCGCGATGCGACAGGAACGGTCCGATACCAATCATATCCGGTTGCAACTCTTGCAGGAAACGCAGGTCGTCGAGGAGACAATCCGTCGTCTGATATGGCGTACCGACCATAAAACCCGAACCGACCTGATAACCAATTCGTTTCAGATTCCACAAACACTGTTTGCGGTTTTCGAGCATCATCTCCGGCGGGTGCAATTTCGCGTAATGAGCGTCGTTCGCGGTTTCGTGACGCAACAGATACCTGTTCGCGCCGGCATCGTAAAACGACTTGTAAGCAGTCTCGCTCTTCTCGCCAAGTGACAACGTTATCGCACAATCCGCATAACGTTTACGAATCTCCGTGACAATTTTGCAAACCCGATTGTCATTGAATAGTCCATCTTCGCCTCCTTGCAGTACGAACGTCCGGTAACCAAGTTCGTAACCGATTTCGCAACAATTCAGAATCTCATCGTCAGTCAAACGATAACGTTCCACAACCGGATTCCCGCAACGGATTCCGCAATAATAACAGTTGTTCTTACAGTAGTTTGAAAGTTCTATCAAACCGCGAACATAAACATTAATTCCATAATTCTCCCGCCGAACTGAATCCGCAGCATCAAACAAGCATTGACAATTCTGTGATGTTTCAATCAGAATTTTCAATGAGTCATCGTCGGCGTTACGTGTTGTGCGTAACGTGGAAACGATTGATTCGAGAGAGTGATTCGTGTTTGACATTGTAAAATTTATTATAATCGTTTTGAGAAAAAAAGAATGAAACTATCTGACGACACCGACACCATTCCTTCCTAATCATCAACTTCAATATCACGCGGCGGAGTGCGGCATTCAAGAATAACTTTAACCATTCTATCAATATCCGCCTGTTCCTCCGGGTCATCTGTTTTCCAGATACCCCAATAGTCCAAGAGTGCCCCCTTCTTTTCTTCGCTCTTAACTTTATCCTCTGCTTCATCCGTAATTCTATCATACACAGTGTCTATCCGACGGACTCAAACGGCGGAACTGCGACAGCAACGAATCAACCACCGGACTGACTTCCTGCTCTACTGACATTGTTTACCTCGTTTCATTATTCGTGATTAATTAAAGTTCCTTCCGCATCATCGCTATCATAAACCTATAAGACAAATACATCTCCGAAGCCAATAGCCACGGTTTACGCCCCAACAGAAACAAACTCGATACAACTTTGCCCCTATTCATACGCTCGAACACGTCGCGCCGCAGGTTGTTCACCTTTCTCCGCATTGTTACGTAACGGCACGCCAACGCCTCGTAACGTTCTATCAAACGTTCGCTGACAAAACGTTGCGAACGTTCTAACAACGTTTGGTCAGGCGGGTTGTTGTCAATCGTTTTTAAGTAGTTGTCAATTTCCATCGCGACCGCATTCAACTTCGCCGCTTCACGTTTTCCGCTATGTCCCATCGAACGCATAACCTTGTTCGCCTGCTCACGCAATCGCGATGCCGTCAAGCATAACGCCGACCGTATCTCCGCAACCGCCTGCTCGCAATTTCCCGACCAACTGTACTCCGAAATCGTTCGCTTAATTGCCGCCCAACGCAATTTCAAATTCGCGAGCGGTTTCCAAATATACAGCCCCGCTAGCCGCCGCCGCGAAACTTTCAAGTTGCCGTAAACTGTACTGTTCGGCTCAAGCGGTGCATCCGCTGGCATCTCGACAACAACCTCCGTCACCTTCTCAACGTGCGGATTACGTGTCAAAAACCAAATTTCCTGAAATTCGAAAAACAGTTTGATGTACGACATACTATCAAACACAAAATCCTTCAACCATCGCCACTGAAACTGGAAAAACCCTTCCGTCGCGAAACACGGTCGCCGGTCGAGGCGGTCTTTCTGACGGAAAAAACCGGTCATCATCGGATGAGTACCAGAAAACACGCCGCTGTAACGATACCAAATCAGATTCCAAAACGTGAGCCAATAATGTTCGCGGCGAGTTCGTCGTAAAATCTTCACTATGTTTTCCTTCGTATAAAACTCCGCATACGCCGCGCGAGCCGCCGTCATCCACTCACCCGGTTTCATATTAGGATGAATGTAAGTCTCGTGAAACGAATCGTACTTATTGAAATCCGGGTCAAGCCACACGTTCTGTTCAATCATATTCTTATGGTCAACGCTGCCCGGTAACGGTGTCAACATAAAAAACGAAACGAGGTCAACGTTGACATTGTCACGCAAAAACCGGACATCGTTCCGTACCGATTCCATCGTATCATTCGGGAAACCGATGATGTAACCGACGTGAACCATTATCCCGCGTTCCTGCCACAAGGCGACCATCGGACGATACTGGTCGATATGATTTTGCGTCTTACCAGCCGCCGCGATGTTCGCTGGATTCACACTTTCCATACCAATAAAAACGCTGCGGCAACCCGCTCTGTCCGCCTTTTCGAGAAAGTTCGGTATCTTGTACGCTTGCGTGTCTATCTGCATCATAAAACCAAAATCACGACCGCCTTCACGCATTTCTATCATACCGTCGAGAATCGTTTCCCAATTTTTATTCCGCGCAAAATTATCGTCGGTAAAGAAAAAATTAGCGACACCTTTATCGTAGTTGTTACGAACAGTTTCAAGAACACGTTCCGCCGAACGACACCGCATCTTCCGACCTTGAATGTTGATAACGGTACAAAACGAACAACCGTAAGGACAACCGCGGCTGGAATCAATCGTAGCCCAACGCGCCCCGAAGTGGTCAACGTAAGAAGGGTCAACGGATGGTAATGGAGCGTGTTCGATGTCGGGTGCCATCGGAAAACGGTAAACAGGTTTCAATGTACCGGCAATCGCGTCACTGAAAAGGTTTTCAAGAACACCTTGCGTCTCCGATTCACCGCAAACAATCGTTACACCCTCGTCGATAACTGACATCAAACTGTCGGGAATCGTGTCAAACAAATTCATTACGCCGGTAACGTGAAAACCGCCAATCATCACGGCGATACCGTGCTTGCGGAATTTGAGAGCAATATCAACTGCGCGAGGAAACTGATTAGACTGCACACCAACAATCCCAACAACAACACGTGTCCGACCGTCCTGCTCCATAGACGCAATCTTCTCAACAGGAACCTGCTGGACATTGTCGTCATAAGAAGTAACATTGACATCAACATCACCGAAGGGCTTATTATCCGCCATAGAAGCGGTCAATCCCTTCAAGACCGAAAGTGAATTAGAAGGCACAACGCCCTTTATCCAACGCTGCACGTAGCCATCATCATCATACCGTGACGGCACAACATAAACGATTTCAAGTTTTTCAATTTTAGTATTCATAACACAATCTCTCTAATTAATTTAGTTTACGAATTGGTTTTTATTACGAACCGGCAACATTATTTATTCTACAACCACCGATAAAAACCACAATTGTACCAAATTGTTTCAATTTTAACAACGGCAAAAACCGCAAGCGTGTATTTTTGTCACGATTGAAAATTGTTTGTGTTGTGTTATATACTGCGAAACGCCAAAAAACCGACATTCAGTCATAGCGACCAAACTTTGTTACTAGTTGCCATGATCGTTTCAAAATGCTATTTGATTGGCGTTTCGCAGTATATCCGTATCCAAACTTATTTTGGATAGACAATGATAAACCCTACGGAGCAAGGATGTAGCATATAACGTCTCTTACTCGTTATCATTACTACATTACTAATCTGCCCATTCCCAATTTTTCATCCGGCTAGAACGCATATTTTTAGTACATCGGTTATTTTTTGTTTGCTCTCTTCCGAAAGCGGAAGTGCATTTAATTCTTCTCCTAACGCCAATCTTTGCAAATACTTACGCTTATCCCGATGACTCGCTCGCCGTTCGCCGTCGTCTCACGGGCTTGCACTGCGGTCAACTATTTCTTTCGTAGGAACATTCCAACATACCAATTCCGTCAAACAATACATCGTCATATTCATCGCCGTTACCGCCTTGCTGCTGTTCAACTTCCGAACTTCCTGCTTACCCAACACCACACTTCCTTCAAGTCCTTAAAAACCTCTTCGATACCAAAACGAACTCCATAATGTTCGATGATTTCCTGTGCCGATAAACTTGTGTTCGTTGACAACAGCGGAATCCAACCGTTGGCTTCTTTAATAATCACAACTCGCACCGTCTTGTATACCGTCATCTCGCTCACTGCGACAAACGTCTTATACGTCTTCATGGCTCTCTTACCGTATAACTGACATTTCGTTTCTTGCCAACCTTGCTTATGTGAAGCCCGCAAGTTCATACAAATTTTATCGCCCTTCAACTTCGGTCTGCCGCGTTGACCTTTCTCACGTTGTGGAGGTAAATCGAACAACTTCTCATCTTTTCTGACGCGGGTAATCACGCAAACATTTTCTTCCTGACTCAACGGAGCGAGAACACTTTTTTTGCGTAGCCGCCGTCAACGATTAACTTGATACGCTTGTCAAAGCCCGCAAAATACGGCTTCAAACGATTGAACATCTTGACAAACATTTCTGTTTTCAGTGAGAATGGTAGCGTTTTGTATTTGCTTTTCAACTTATCAACGGTCTCTTGCCGCAGGACACAGTCGTTCGATAATTTGTTTGAGAGTACAGTTAAGGATGCAGTTTGCCGATTTGCGGCAGATGATAAAAGACGTTACGAAAACTTTGGGAAAATTTTGAAACGGTCTTGACCACGTTTCGGGATTGCGATAAAACACTCTGTTGACAGTCCATTGTCGAAAATGGGGGTTGGGGTGAAGACCTGTTGTTTGTTTACATCTTACGACGAATACTCGCTTTTTTGCGAGGGCAAAATTTGGAATGTGCAGTTTATGAACACCGCCCAAAAAAACGTTAATTCTACATTTGGCGATTGGCGGATAATTCAGTACCTGATGTTCTGCCAGTTCAGAAAAAATTTGCCAATCAAGTCAATCAGACCATCTTTGTTGTGTTGATGATTGATAAATTTCTATCGAGTAATCGCGAAAACGATTGTGCCCGGTATGTCCATTCTTATTGAAAAAATACATATCCAACCGATAAATTCCCGGATTTTTGATATACAACAAATACCATAAGTCAGGACTATCGTGACTCATCGGATATGCTTCACCGTGGTAGTCCCATTCCGCACAAAGAAAAAACGGAAACAATAGACAACATCACAACTAACAAACGGTAAACCATCATCAACCCCCTTTGAGTAAAATACGCTGTCCCGACCGAACAGCGTAATTGTAGTATGTTTTGAGGGTGTGTCACTTAAACACAAGACGTATTTACTCAAATACGTCTTGTGATAATACTTTTGCCGTAAGAGGTTGATTAAAGCATTCGATTATAAAACGGATTTTGCAGCCCCTTTGCGGAGTTCCGTTTTGAGAGTGTATCTACCCGTGTTTAGCGCACGAAGTTACCCATATTTTGTCCCTTACGAGGCAATTTATTTCACCTACACTCCCGCAAAATCGCTCATCATCACCAGCCGACCATCATATTCGACTCAATGACTTTTCGGGCGACTTCCAAATCTGTACCGGTTTGTTGCATATACAACCGTATCGCACGTAGTTTGTCGCCAGTGGCTTTTGTCAGGCAGTCGCGCGCTGTTTCACACGGGTCTGCTTGTCCGTTGATTCCTAGTGCGGACTTGGAGATAACCCATGCGTCACGCGGACGTTTCGTTACGCGAACCGCCTCTTCGGTCGGATAATATCCATATAAAATCTTGCGTGCGCCTTCTTCGTCGTCAGCCCACGTGATTACGATGTGCGATTGTGTTTCAATTTCAAATAATGCCATAGTAGTAGTGATATAGTAAAAAGTGAAAAAAAGTAACAGCAACGTTCACGCACCGTGTTCGGAACACTGCTGTTGGTAAGTTTTGAAGTCTAACAATCCTGTTGGCAACGGCGAAGTCATTTTGATTCTGACCATCCATCCTTTGTCATACGGGTCGCTGTTTAATATCTCGAGATTATCGACCAGAGCATCGTTCACTCCGACAATCTCGCCCGTTACCGGCGCGAGCAAATCGCTCACCGCCTTAACAGACTCGATTTCACCAAACGACTCGCCCGCCGCAGCCGCCCGCCCGACTTGCGGCAAGTCGATGAAGACCAAGTCTGTCAACGATTTTACCGCAAATTCTGTTATCCCGACAGTTACAACATCGCCGTCAACAGCGAGCCATTCGTGCGACGTTGTGTATAGTAAGTTTGTTTTTTCCATTATGTTGTATTTTTTTGTTGTTAGCAATGTTAGTTACGCCTGTCTGTTATAAAACGGTAACGGGACAACAACCGCACCTGATATTTTACCACGTATATCAATTTGCAACATCTGCCCCTGCGAAGAATATTCCGGCGAGACAAATCCCATCGCAATCGGGCGGTCAAGTGTCGGTGAATAACTGCCGCTCGTCGTTATACCAATCTGCTTCCCGTCCGCGATTATCGGGCAACCTTCGCGTGCGGGCTTACGTCCTTCAATCGCTATCCCAACCCGCACACGTTCCAACTGCAGGTTCGCGATTCGGCGTAACGCATCCCGTCCTGTGTAGTCCGCCCCGTCGAGACAACACGCATACGCAAGTCCGGCTTCAAACGGATTCACCGTTTCGCTCAACTCGTGACCGTAAAGCGGCATTCCGGCTTCAAGACGTAACGTGTCACGTGCGCCAAGTCCGACCAGTTTCAAACCGAACGGTTCGCCGAATGTTCTTAAAGTTTCCGCTAACGGTCCACCGCAATTCGCCGGTACCGTTATCTCGAAACCGTCTTCACCCGTGTAACCAGTCCGTGTTATCACTGCCTCGTGTACTGGTAACGGCGAACGTAATTCGGCAATTTTACCGTTGTAATACTTGAGCGTTTTCACGCCGCCAACGACATACGGTTCTAGCAACTCCACCGCTTTCGCACCTTGCAACGCGAGCATTGCGGACGATTCGGTATTGTCGGCAAACGTGACATCTGCCTTCTTTGCAGCCAATTGATTTTCAATGACCGTCTTAATTTTATCACGATTCGACGCATTTACAACCAGCAGGTAGTATGGTTGCTGATTTTCGCGTGCTAGCATCCCGATTAGCACGTCGTCGAGGATACCAGCGTTTTCGTTCAGCACAAACGAATAACGAATTTGACCGAGTTTCAGCGATGTAACGTCGCGGCTTAACACAGAATCAAGAAACGCACACGCTCCGCCGCCGTCAAACGTAAATCGTCCCATGTGAGAAACGTCCGTCAACCCGATTGCGTTTCGTGTCGCGTTATGCTCCTCAATAACGGAAGAATACTGAACAGGCATAGCCCAACCGCCAAACTCGACCATACGAGCGGAACGCGAAAGATGCCAATTGTAAAGCGGAGTATTAAGCATTTGTGTTGTTGTGTGAAATGTGACAAACTTTAACCATTGACCGAAGCCAAAGGCAAGAAGTGTAATTGTACTTACCGCACCAGTATTGTCAAGGTGGAGCAAGTAGGAGTACAAGTTTAGTTCGTCGCTTTTGTTTACGGTCGTTGACATTGGTTACGAATCTGTTAGAATTATAGTTATGTTCTTGATTTTCTATTCATTACTTTTACCTTACTATTTCAATGTTACACAGAATACTTTTTAGTTGTTTGTTCGTTTTCTCTTGTTTTGCCGCTTTCGCAGTTGAGTTTCCGGTGCCGTCTGCCGAGATGCTGGCGCAGGTTGGTCGGCTTTCGGCTAAAAAAATTCCGCTGATTGATTATCATATTCACATTCGCGGCGGTATGACTGTTGAGAAAGCATTTGATTGGGAGAAGAAAACAGGCGTTCGCAGCGGTGTGCTGGAGAATACCGGTAAGGATTGGCCCTTGTCGGATGACGCGAAGTTGGAGACGTTTATTAAGGATGCCAGACGGTTTCCGGTGCTTGTTGGTATTCAGGTCAACGACCGTGATTGGTACAAAGTTACTGATAAAAAGTTGCTTGACCAACTCGACTACGTTCTCGCTGATACTATGATTATGAACGACGAAACTGGTAAGCCGCAGAAACTTTGGCTTGAAGAGCAGTACGAAATTGCCGCCCCGCGGTTGTGGCTCGAACGTTATATGAAGCATTGTATGACGGTTGTCAATGAGCCGATTACGATACTCGCGAACCCGACGTACCTGCCGCCGCGTATGGAAAAGTATTATGATGAGTTTTGGAATGTTGAACGTATGAGCCGGTTTATTGAAGCCGGAATAAAAAATAATGTTGCGTTTGAAATTCAGACGACATCGAAGTTTCCCAAGCGGGCGTTCATTGATTTGGCACGTAAGAAAGGTGCTAAATTTACCATCGGACGTAATAATTTCGACGACCATAAAGACGAGTTGAAACGTTCGCTGGATGTATTGGAAGAAATAAATGTTAAGCCGGAAGAGATTTTTGTTTTACGAAAAAAATAACGTGAACGTAGAGTTCACTAGAAACGGAGAATAGTATGAGTACACTTTTTGATATGACGCACCTTTCTGCCAGCGGAGTTGATTTTATTGATGAACCAAAATTGTTTGCGTTATTGAAACGGAAGCCGGATGAGGGGCGTTTTCGTGACGCTGTTGCGAAGGCGAAAGAGAAAACACCGCTCAATTTGGACGAGACGGCGGAGTTGCTTAACGCTGATAAACCGGAGCAGACGGAAGAAGTATTTGAAGTTGCGCGTCAATTGAAACGTGACGTATATGGTAACCGCATCGTTCTCTTCGCACCGCTCTACATCGGTAACTTGTGTATGAACAACTGCGTTTACTGCGGTTTTCGCGCGAGCAATAAGGATGCTGTTCGGCGGACGTTGTCGAAAGACGAGATTACCCGCGAAGTACAGAATATGCTGATGAAGGGACACAAGCGAACGATAATTGTTTTCGGTGAACACGCAAAATATCCGCCGGAGATGATTGCGGACACGGTTCGTCATATTTATTCGGTTAACTGGAATGGTCACAGTATGCGGCGTATCAATGTCAACGCCGCACCGCTCGACCACGCTGGTTACCGAACTGTTGCGGAAGCGGGAATCGGAACGTATCAGGTATTTCAGGAGACGTACCACCACGAAACGTATTCGCAAATGCACCCGTCATACACACGAAAGGGCAACTATCTCTGGCGGCTTGATTCGCCCGCGCGGGCGTTGGAATCGGGACAAGAAGATGTGGGGCTGGGCGTGTTGTTCGGGCTGGCGGACTGGCGTTTTGAAACGTTGGCGTTGGTTGCTCATTCGATTCACTTAATGTCGCATCACGGTGTTGGACCTCACACGCTTAGTTTCCCGCGAATACAGACTGCGAGCGGTGTTGACATTGAGGCGGTTAACAAGAACGATGTGAATGACCGCGATTTTCTGCGGCTTGTTGCGACGTTACGGTTGGCGGTTCCGTACACCGGTTTGATTATGACGGCACGTGAACCGGCTCACATACGGAAGGAAGGGTTGGGGTTTGGAGTATCGCAAATCGACGCGGGGGCGCGGGTGGAAATCGGCGGCTACACGGAAATCGGTGACGCTCAAACGCAGGTTATATCGCGTGAACAGTTTGAACTCAGCGACATTCGTCCGCTCGACGACGTGATATTGCAATTGCTTGAAGACGGTTTCGTGCCGAGTTTTTGTACGGCGTGTTATCGGCTTGGGAGAACGGGCGAGATTTTTATGGAATACGCGATACCGGGTTTCATTCAGGACATGTGTACACCGAACGCATTGACAACGTTACAAGAATACATCGTTGACTTCGCGTCGCCCGAAACAAGGGCGGCTGGTGAGAAAACAATCCGGCGTGAATTAGACAACATTCCGGCGGGTGAGCGTAAATTGGAAATTCTTGACCGGTTGGAACGTATCCGTAACACGAAAGAACGGGATTTGTATTTTTAGATACACTGCCCCCCATCAAACATTTTAACCGCAGAGGACGTATATTTTCTACATTGTGTTGTCTATTTCATTCAAGGAATGATCGAACACAAAAACTTCGCGTTCCTCTACGGTTAAACAATCAATCACAAATCTAAAATCTAAAATTCCCCAATGTCCGACATCGAAATTTTATACGAACAAGACAACTGTCTCGTAGTCAACAAACCTGCTGGTGTTTTAACGCAAGCACCGTATGGTATTGACTCGCTGGAGGTTCGCGTAAAAGCGTACCTGATTGAAATGGCGGAACGTAGTGAGAACTGTTATCTTGGCTTACCGCATCGGTTGGACAGACCGGTTTCGGGGGTAATTTTGTTTGGAAAAAATTCGCGGGTCACACGCCGGTTGTCAGAACAATTTGAGAAACGCCAGATAGACAAAACGTATTGGGCGATTGTTGAGGGAACTGTCGAACAAACGTCTGGTACGTGGGTTGACTACGTTCGTAAAGTACCGAACAAACCGTTAGCAGAAATTGTTCCGCCGATAAACCCCGACGCGCGCGAGGCGATTTTGCATTTTACGGTACAACGTCATTTTGAGTTTCAAGGTAAACCGTTCACGCGTCTGGAAATAAAACTGGAAACAGGTCGTATGCACCAAATCCGTCTCCAATCGTCATCGCACGGCTACCCGATCTTGGGTGACGTAAC
Organism: Planctomycetaceae bacterium; assembly: GCA_031287585.1. Lineage (GTDB taxonomy): Bacteria > Planctomycetota > Planctomycetia > Pirellulales > Thermoguttaceae > UBA8133. The sequence continues at coordinate 15,375 of JAITST010000416.1, forward strand.
ATACGGTTCGACGAATCTGTTCGGTAACAAATCAGACGACGAACGCCAAAGGCAAGTAGCCCTACACGCCCGTTCAATAACATTCACCAACCCGACAACTCAAACTTCGGTAAACCTAACAGCACCGTTGCCAGAAACGTGGGAATGTTACGCTGACAAATAAGACGGCACGGCAATAGACTTTCATCACGAAGAATGGGGAAAATTTTAGATTTTAGATTTTGTAAAAATAATCTGTACTTTCCCAAAAATCACAATA
>JAITST010000457.1 GCA_031287585.1 Planctomycetaceae bacterium
AAATGCTGTATTTAGGTCGCGTTCGCCATTGGAATATACGACAGTGGTACTTCCCAAACGATTTCCAATATCAGATTTGCTACTGCACTTGGGTACCAACCCTAATAAGTCACTGTATCGTATCGAATTGGACATCACATATCTGAACAAATTGTTATCCCCGCCTTCAAACCCAATCGGATCCTCACTTGCCCATCTACCCACATTCGCATCATACCAACGATTGATATTCCATTGCAAGTCACTAACGTTGTCCCTCATTTTACCGGTGTACGCGATGACTGTGTTGTCAGTATTTGCTGACAATAGTTTTCCGAAGGTAACATACTCGAAATGTGTTATCGAACCGTTTGCGCTAACTACATCACGCACACTATTTAAGTGGTCGCCTAATGTCCAATTATCGTTATCGCACAATAACTCGTCTTGGTTTGTTCCCCAAAGATATTGGTGAGTTGGTTTGTTATTATCTAGTTGCAGAACGATTTGATATTTGCCGTGGACGAATACTGTTACATTGTTATCCAGTGTTCGTTTTACTAGACGATTTTGATAATCGTAAACGTACTCTACCGTCTCTGTTGGTGTTTCTACCTTGACTAGACGATTACGATTATCCCATGAATATTTTGTTGTACCGCTTCCAGAGATTTTTGTGATACGATTTCCTTCGTTATCGTACTGATAACTGTTTTCGTTATCTGATAACAAACGGTTACCTCAAAAAACGTACAACCTTGAAAGTTTTCTTTTTCAATTGCGTCTTTCATTTTATCAGATACAACGAGGTAATAACAGGGAACAATACCAGCAAGGTTGTCCCCACCGCAATGATTTACAACACCACTACATAATAGATGTTGTGACCTATGTATTGAACCTAAATCAAAATCATCGTTTTCATTTTGTTCGTATAACTCTTCAATAGTTTCTAATGTTCCGTCTGGTTTTTCTGTTATTACTTTTTTGCCTTCTTCGGAAATAATTGTTGTTCTAAACGAGAATGAGTTAGCATCGTATTCATAAATACGTGTTTCGTCTTCGGTTATTGTTGTTTCTTTACGCAATTTGAAATTCTCATCGTATTCGTAAAACCTTTCTGTTGCCCTCGTGTTTGCGTAAATGCTTTCAAATTTTTCATATACCAACATTCCTCTGTCGTACTTGCGTTGTTCATACGGTTGAGTTTCGATAACTTTGATTGTTCCTACATCAATTCCTTTTGCGGACGACAACCTTACCTTCATACTTCCCGATTCCGTTCCGTAAACTCCAAGCGAACGATAATCCCTACCCGCAACCGGATGAAAACCTGCCGCGATTCGCGGGTCGAAAACTATTTTATGCGTTCCGTCAACCGCGATAATTTCAAATTCCGCTCTGTCCAAATCCGAATCATTATTCGGCTGCCACTCCGCAACAACCTCATATCGTTTACTCGCGTCAAGATTCTCTATCTTCCACTCAAACGTTTTGCCGTCAACCTTCTTGCTCGGCACATCTATCACCGCACCATTCGGGTCAATGAAAAACATTTCAATCTCTCTATCGCATACATCATAGAATCTACCTTGAATATCGTGATGCGGGAAATTTCCAACGTTATACGAATACGCGATACGACCAGCGTAATCGTAGTAACGTTCGGAAATACGTTTACCCCGTATAGTAGTCCTTACCAAGCGTCCAAACGCATCGTATTCATAATTTGTTTTTACACCGCCAGCATTGATTTCCGCAACAACCCGCCCGTTCTCATCGTATTCATAACCACTTATCGTCTCGATTTCAACAAGGCGAACATCACCGTTTGCGGCTTTGTTCGTTGTTACATCGCTTGAATGTGCTTTAATGATAACGCTTGGCGACTTCGCGGTTATACGACCAATTGATTGAAAATCTTGTTGGTTCAAACTACCAATTATATGCCGTTCAGGTTCACGGCGTTGGTTTACAACGGACGTAAAAACCGTTTCGCCTTTCGTTTCGTGCTGCCCCGAAAAACTTACGCGACGCGAATTATTGGAATCGGCTTGCCAAGTTATAAATACTTCGTACCGTTTGCCGACGTTAAGATTGTCAAACGTCCAATTTCCGTTCCCGTTTACTTTTGCCAAATGTTGTTCGCCATCGACGGGATAACAAAACTCTTCTACAACTTTACCATTCAGATTGTACGCTTTACCTCGTGATGTTACGTTGTCAGTTTTGACGAAAGTTGTATTTCCGTCTTCGTCCGTATCAAATACAGTTTCATATTCGATTGATGCCAACAACAAACCGCCCGGTATCATATCTTTGTTTTCGCGGACAGGTGAATAAGAGTATTGCTCAATTATAAGACTTCTTGACGAAGCAAATATCGTTTTGGCAATCACGTTCGACTTGTACCTCTCAAATACAACTTCACTCCCAACTTCGTCACCATCGCGTTTGAGAATTTGGTTGGTTTTTTTATCATATTCCCACGTCGAGACATTACCATTGGACTGTTCTTCCTTCACCAAATTCCCGCGTGCGTCATATTTGTACTTCGTTGTTGATTTTGTCGTACCGCCGTCGCCGTTCATTACAGTTTTTGTTTCTTCGACAACTTGCCCTTGCGAGTTGCGTACATAAGTTGTCGCGTTGCCGAGAGCGTCAACTATTTCTATCGGTTTTCCCCAAACGTCGTACTTGGTTTTTGTTGTGTTGCCGTTGACTGTTTTCATTCCGGCAATTGAGTCTGTCGGAATTAGCGTTGCTGGTTTGTCCTTCGTGCCGGTGCCGTTTGACGTGTCAACTATTCCCGCGGTTATCGGACAAACGAACGATTCGACTTGTCCGTCAGGATGAACGATTTTGCTCAAACGTTTCGCGTAATCGTATTCATAACGTGTCGTTTCACCGTTCGGCATTGTTACCGCCGAAATCATATCGTCATTATTATATGTGAAACGTGTAACAACATTCGGTAATAACCCCGTCGTGTCGGAACTTGTACCAATAATCGTTATGATTCGCCCTTCGTCGTCGTGAGTGAACTTCGTCACCTTGTTATCCGGCGCGATTACTTCTTTGAGAAAACCGGTTTCGCTATCGTAACGAAATTCCGTAACAAAATTTTCCGGTGTAATTTTCTTCGCGAGACGACCAGCGTCATTATATTCATAACGTGTTGTGTTGCCGTTGCGGTCGGTCTCGGTGACGATTCGTCCGAGCGTGTCGAACGTACGAACATCGCGGTCTTTCGAGGTCATCTTGAAACCGGAAATCCAGTTGCCAGTCAGGACACTGTCGCTAACGTCATAAGTTTTATCCGCAACCCACTTACCGCCGACGCTATTAAACTTGTGCATACCGCGATAGTAAAAAAGAATGTCGTCGCCGCTCTTGACGAGTTTCGGCATTAGCCCGAAGACCCAGCCCTTGCCAATCGGACTTCCAAGATTATTGAA
>JAITST010000492.1 GCA_031287585.1 Planctomycetaceae bacterium
GCGATTGCCCAACATCTTTTAGAGGAAGAGTGTTTTGGTGCGGATTGGGCGGCATATCGCAATGCTCAACGGCTGCATTTTGACGGCAAATTCTTGGATGCGTATTTTGCGTATCTTGAACTGCGGCAAGAGTTTAAGGAAACGGTTTACGCCGAAGCAGCGACGTGTTATTTGATTGAAATCTTAACGAAGTTGGCGGACGAAGACAACGTTGTGAATCAAAAGAAACGTGTGGAGGAAGCGAAAAAAGAGTTGGTTGAGACAAAAGAACGTTTAGCATTGTCCTTACGTTTGGGCGAATCGCAACAAATAGCAAATACCTATCAAACGCGAATCAAGAAATTGGAACGTAAAATTACGTTATGGCAGAATACACCGGCGGGCGTAGCGGCGTTGGAAAAGGCGGAACGGGAGACCCTGACATTTTTTGACACGGACAAAAATGGTCTGTATCGCGGCGAGGCGATGTTGAATGTCGGTTTGTGTTATCTTGAAGTATTTTACGAAATTGAGAAGGGCGAAGAATGGTTGACGAAGGCGGACAAATGGTTTGATGATGTTCGTAAACTTGACGTGATATTAGAAAAATTTCAGGTGCCGGACAAGGCGCGAGGTGTTTCGCAAGCCCCGAAAACGGAACGGTTCACGGACGAATTCAATAACGTTAAAATGTCGCAACTTCAGTCGGGTCAAGTATTTAACCGAAGAGAGTGTTCGTGGTATCTTTCGGCAAAACAGAAATCCGCTGTCTTAATGCTCGGTTTGATTGCTTATGCCAAAAAGGATTACGAAACGGCAAAAACGCAATGGGAACGGTTGTATGAAGTGGATGAATACTTTAAGAAAGCCGATGGTGGACAATGGTGGTCAACCGCAAAACGTCTTCTCTGGGACATTGAAAACACACCCGGCTGTTTTTTTGCAACGAAAGAAGAAATGACAGTATTTAGTGATGCCCGTTCCCGTTTCGTTCTTCTTGTCGCGGAAGTTGAGTTGGAACAGCAGGATTATCCAGCAGCGGAAAAGAAGTTTCGGCGATTGCTCCGCGCAAAGGCGATTTGTTCATCACGGGAACGTTCGGCGTACTGTACTTTTGCGTTAGCAACCGCGTTAAAAATGCAGTTCAAAACGGAGGAAGCGGTCAAGTTGTTTGAACAATTTGCACCTAATAAGCCATTTGATAAGACCCCGACGGCACCGCGGGTTCTTATTCAGTGGGCGAATCAACTGACACAAAATCCTGAACGCAAAGAAGATTATCAACGCGGGCTGAAAATGTATGCCTACATCGTTCAATGCTACTCGAAGACGGAGTATGCCGACCAGTCGCAGTTTTCGATTGCAATGTCTTTCTATGCAGAAAATAAATTGGTTCCCGCCAAAGAGGCATTGAATTTATATTTGAAGAAATTTCCCAAAGGCAAATTCGTCGAAGTTGCAAAAGAATTGCTCAAGGGAGTTGATGGGAAATCGGCAAAAGAGTAAAATGCGTACGTAGTTTTTATTTAGAGGGGAAAAAGGAGAAAAAATGACAACTCTATCACGGAAAATGAGAATCGCTTTGCTCATAGCGTTTCTTGGGTGCTCTGCTTGTGCCTTCTCTGTAAAAGCCCAGCAAGCCAACCCCATCGATATTTGGGCAGGTACAGATGTGTCAATAAATAATCCGTCGAAAAATGTGCAGTGGGCGGGTAAAACAGTCAAAGGTTTAACAATTGCTGGAATGGCTATCAGCACGAATGATAGTTTCAATCCCCGGCGTGCAAAAGCAGTGGATGTTGGTAATAAATGGGTCATTCCACACACCAAGGAAAAAGAGGTGGAGTTCCATGGTATCTTGATGGATCCAGAAGCCAATAAATATGCTCCGATATTTACTGGTGCGTTCTTGCGGAGAGGCGAGGGCAATAGAGGCAATAATGAGGTGCCTGGATGGTATGTCAAAGCAGCACCGACGCTTGAATATTCCGATGAACATATGTGTTTATATTACACAAAAAAAACTGGTGGTACAGTAACCATCAATCACGATAAGAATAACATCAATAAAAACGAATTTGATGTTGATTGTCCGGTAGGCGACGGAGATAAGGGGAATGGAGATAAAAGCAGAAATGTTCGGAATTTCTACGATGCTGCAAGTAGGTATGATGGTTTGCAACCACAATCATTCTTTGAACCTCGTTTTGCTGTTACCGCCAAATATGAACAACCTCAAGAAGTTGACTTCATTTCGTGTAAGTGCAAAATATCAGATACGTGTAACGGTGCAGTAAAAGTTACCATTCCGTTTTCTGTAAAAGTCGAAGCAAAAGATGTCGTTATTCGTTATCCGAAACTTTGGCTACAAGACCAGGAACAACATCCTGAACATAACAATGTAAGCGGTATTGCTCGCCAAGAGGTTGGCAATATCATCTCCCTAATAAAAGCTCATGAAGAGCAGCATCGCGCTGATTTCGCCACAGTTATTACAGCCGTAAAAGGTTTTTCATTGGAAATTGACGCGTGCGGAGGAAGTAGAGTATCTTCTATTCAAAGGATAAAAGAAAAGTTACTCACGCTTGTGCGTATGGCAGAAGATGACCATTATCTACTTGTCAACAGAACTAATAATG
>JAITST010000521.1 GCA_031287585.1 Planctomycetaceae bacterium
TGTACCACGAACAATCCAACTGTCAGTATAGGAGTAATCAATATTGTCGAGACCGCTAAGCAAGAACGACCTCCAAGAAACATCATCAGCAAAACTGCCAACGTCAAGACCGGTATCGAAGTTGAACAAATTCGCCAAGTCGAATTTCGTCCAGTCACTTGTCGCAAAGGAGTTATCGAACTCGACCGAAACGATACCGTTACTGAGGTCAATCTCACCGAAGATATTTACCGTAGAAAAAGTATTTAATCCCACCAAGAAATTAATCCCTCCGTTGTCAACAAAAGACAGGTCGCCGATAAGTCCGGTGAATTTCGTCGTGTCGAGCAAACCGCCTTCGTAATTTGTAGTACCATTGATACCGTTAATCGTAAGAGTATCAAACGTTCCTGTTCCACTCATTCTCGCATTACGAAGAGTAAGGTCATCGACATGAGCATTATTGACAAGTGTTCCACGACCAGCAAGCGTCCCCGTGCCAAGAGTTGCGGATTCCCCGTTGATAACTTCGCCGCCGTTAATGGTGAACGCCTTAATTATAGCACTCGCTCCATTATTTTTTACTTGTCCGGCATCAAGAGTCAACGAATTGATTTCCCCGCTGTAATGATTCGTCATGATTCCTGATTTTACATTGAGTTCACCAATACTCCCGCCATTTGACACTTCGCTACCGAGTGAACCACTCATCGTAAGTTTGGAAATATTACCATCGTTAAAACTGGTATAAGTACCATTGCCCATGCCCGTTCCGTCCAAAACGGCTTCGGTAATAACACCATTTTTTCCGTTTTGAAAACTTCCCAAATACCCTGATATATTCAGTTTTTCTATAGATGATGTCAGATTACTTTGAGTCGTGGTTCCGCCCATTCCGTTATTTACGAGAACTTTTCCTTGTGTAATGACAGAATTTATTTTGCCTCCGTAGTAGTTGTTAACCTGCGTTTCATTGTTCCGCTGATTGGTCGCGTTGACCGTTCCAATATAACCTCCGTTATAATCTCCGGCATAGTTACCGATTGAAGCACCATCAACACTAGCCGTTTGTATCTGACCACCGTCCCGATTTGAAACACTGGAACCAAGCAGCCCTGTTCCTTGAAGCGATACATCGTTAACGTAACCAAAATTGTAAGTGTAGCCGTGAATGTTTGCTAGACTTTTGATGCTTCCGTAGTTAGTGAATGCACCACCATCGGTATAATCATATAAAGTGTTGACCGTTGCACTACCGATGCTTCCGTAATTCAAAACATTGACTTGTTCGTTTGTAGCAGGACCGTTACTGTCTGAAATCATATCAACCTGCTTTTGATATAAGTCTTTTGGGTTGTTAAATCATCCCTTTTGCACCAGGACGCTTTTATCTCCCGTAAAGGCAGACAGCATCTGTCCGGGAGTGTTGACAGTCAAGTCATAATTTTGTGCCGAAGCAACGGCAACGAGAAATCCAAAAAATAAAACTGCGATGGTTGTTGTACGTTTTGACATACGTTCTTCCTTTCAAAATTTGAGTGGGTACTTCCAAAAAAAGGCACGAAACACATCAGGAAAAACAGAAACATTTGCCCGGCGTGTGAATCCGTGTCTAACAATACCGAAAAACCCCACAAAAATCTTGCCAAAAAACCAAAAAATGAGAAAAAAGAATAAAGTTATTGATACACAATGATTTACAGTAATAGTCACCAGCCGTGATATAAAACGGCGGACAAATGTGCATTATTTTGACGTATCGTTTTGCAACAGTTGTATCATTTTGCGACACGCTTTTCATTTTGAAGCATCAATTTTGCAGCCTGGTTTAAGCCAAAAATATCGCGCAATTACATCGTTTTTCACAGAGAAATTTTCACAGGTAGGTAAGGGCATTCCTAAAAACCACAGTTTTAGGTCATGTCATAAATTTATTGTTTTTAAAATCTTGCTGCTCTTTGTAGAGGACGGCAAATGCCAAGATACGAGGTTTTTACCGTACGAAATCGTTCTTTCGACAAGTTGCTTAATAATATCCTAAACCAAAAAACAATAAATTTAGAGCATTGCCAATTGAGGGGCGTGTCCCAGAATTATTGATGTGATGGTCAATACTACCCCAATCTAGACGTTTAACGACATTCACCCATAAATCCGCACTCGACCTAATCGTGTTCGATATATATTACGAAAACTTTATTTTACCGTATAAAACTTTCTTCGTCTTCCATTGAGAACGAACCTATTATTGGTAATGTTTCGGGGGTTTTGCCTGCGATGAAGCCGTCGAATTGTTTTTCTGCCGACTTCGTCAGCGTTATGTTTAGTAACGTTAGGTCTATTCCTGCCGGACACGCCTTTGCACATGCGTCGCAGGAGATACAGCGTCCAGCCAAATGGAACGCTCTTGTTATATTCCACGCGAAGTTGCCTTTTAGACTTGCGGACGTGTCAAGACGTGTTGGTTTGTTTTTGTCAACTATACAAACCTGGCAGTAACACAGCGGACACGCTTGACGGCATGCGTAGCATTTGAAACAACGTGAAAATTCTTTTTGCCAGTACGTTAAACGCTCTTTGCGGGACATCGCCATTAGTTTGTTTAGTTTTTCGTAACGCGATTTGTCAGGTTCGATTACGTCCGGCTCCATGTCGATTAGTTCGACATCTCCCGGCGCGAACTGTGATTCCGCAATCAAAACGTTCATCGCACGTCTGCCCGCCGCGTTCACTACTACCGCCGCTTTACCGTATTTTTTTACTTCCGGCAGATGAAGATAAGTTACCAGATTCATCTTGCAGCGGTCGTCCCAAACTAGTTTGGTCACATCGTTAGGGTCACGAACGAATACCGGACAGACTCCGCCCGATTCGTTTCCGCTGTATCCGATGACGACTTCTACCGTCTTGTCTGTCAGTAATTGTCGTGCGGTATTTTGTAATTTTTCTTGCATTGTGATAATTCCTGTTTCAAGAACATAAGCATAGTCCGCAATTTCCAATGCGGCGTGGGCGTTCTGCTCAATCAACAACACAGTGGTACCGTTCTTGTTAATTTCACGAATAATATCAAAGATCATTTTTGATACAAGCGGCGCAAGTCCCAGCGAAGGTTCATCAAGCAT
>JAITST010000509.1 GCA_031287585.1 Planctomycetaceae bacterium
GTTCCGCACAAAGAAAAACGAGAACAATAGACAACATCACGACCAACAAACGGTAAGCCATCCTCAAACTCCTTTGGGGTAAAATTGGTTGTTCGATAGAACGGCTTACGATTGTAGTATGTTTTTTTGAATTGTAAAGTGGTTCAAAAATTTCCGCTACAAAACATTTGCCCGCCAGCACGTGACAGCAATTTACGAAATTACAACGTTTCTCAAAGGTACAACACTATCCGCACTTTCCAAATTTTGCTCTTGCAAAAGAGTTGGATTTTAGCAGCAAACTTTCACAATATCTTCGCAACGTCTTTTATCTTCTGCCGCAAATCGACAACAAACAAAAGTATCATCACAAGTATAAGGCTACGGATTAATTTTGAAAGACGTATTGTAAAAGTTCCAAGTAAATTAGTAATTATCGAAGGCGAAAACAATTTGAAATTCTCTAAAAATTCCTTTTTAACGCGGAGGAGCATTTTTTTGTAACTTATTCTATTATAAGTCATTACGAAAGATTTTCAAAATAAAATCTCTGCGTTTCTCATCGGTTAAAGTTGTGGTTTTTAGAAATGCCCTAGGTTAATTTACAGTTACGAAACTTTATTGTGTTCGTGTATTTCGTATGGTTCGTGTTAAGTATTACAACAGAATCATTCAAAACAGTTTCAATACCCGTTCATCATCCAGACGGTTTACCACCAGCGATGCGTTTGAATAATCGTTATCGCGATTGTGTTCTGCCAGCACCGCTACCGCGAACGCTCCGGCTGCTGCCGCCGCCGCTATTCCCGCCATACTGTCTTCGAATACAACCATATCGCTCGGTTCTACCTTGAACTGTTCGGCGGCTTTTTGGAAAATCTGCGGGTCGGGCTTGCCGCGTGTTATGTTTTCTGCCGTTAGAACGAACTGGAATCTCGGCATCATATCGTAATTGCCCAGTACCTCGCGCGCAACACGTACCGCACTGCTCGTACAAACCGCTTTCGGTATTTTACGCCGTTCGAGATGTTCCAGTAACTCAATCAGCCCCGGCATCATCGAGAAACCATCTTTGAGAATTTCCAGAAACAACACTTCAGATTCCGCGTGCAAGTCCTGCCAACGTTCCGGTAACGCAAACCGTTCTTTGAGTAACGTAAAACAAAACTCCGGCGGTCTGCCCATTATTTGGCTGCACAACTCCCGCGTGTAAGCAAAGCCGCGGCGTTTCAATAATGCGTCAGCCGCTTTCCAGTAAACATCCTCAGTATCGAACATCAGCCCGTCCATATCGAACGCGGCAGCGGTATAGGTTTTCATTGTGTAGCGTATGTAAATGTGAAGTGAGTAAATTTTTATTTTAGATTTTAGATTTGTGGGCAAACACCATACCGTTGGCTTCAGCCGTTGGTTAAAACCAACGACAATACAATCGTTATGACGTATTGCCGTCGGCTTCTGCCAACGGTGTAAAGTGATTTATTATTTATTAAAATCTAAAATTCAACTCTCATTATGCCGCTAACAATCGTTTTTGGCAAGTAGCCAGATGTATGTTTCGTTTAGAAATTTCGTTTAGAATCAGGTCTATTTGTTCTGGTAAATGTGTTGTGATGTCTGAATGCAGCAGTTTCGCGAACTGTAAGTTTGTCATTATCGAACCGGACAAATCCAATCCTACAATCGCCTGCTGTTCCGCCTCGTCAAGTGGTCGAATCGAGTTATACGAACGCAAACCCAATGTCCAAAGTTCGTCACTACCGCCCGCGATACTCGACAACAACGACGCGATATCGAGTGCGACACTGTCCGCCCCCATTTCACGAAAACCAATCAGTCCCGAAAATTCACCTAAATTGTAGAGCAGGTGACGGCGGTGAGCGTTGCCGATACTTGGCTGTATTGACATCTTACGTATCGCGAGTTGTTCGAGTAACACCGTCAGATGTTCGCGTAACGAACCTACCAACTCCCGAAACTCGCCCGTCTGTTCCGTCCACCGTTTCAACTGACTTTCCGACGACAAACACGACGGTGAACGGAAGTAGTTGTTGAAAATGTTATCCAAATTTTCCGGTTCGTCTTTCCAAAATTCCGCATGCCGCAGAATCGCGGGTGACAATTCCTGCGGCTCGTTTGGTAAAGGAAATGTTGACGTAGATTCGTGAAATTGCGCAATCGCAATCATCGCCGTCGCCGCGTGAAGTGCGTCGAGTTGACGTTTAGCGTTGCTGGATAAATCGGAGTTACTTTGCATGTCAGACGAGTTGGTCGAACTAGATGAATCAAACGAACCAGCGGAAATGGTTGAACCATTCACATTAGAATTATTAGTGACGTTAGATAAACTGTCGGAGTTACCATCGTTTTTCGCGGACTTCTGCGGCGGGTACCCCGGCACGAACAACGACGGGTCATTTTCTCCTTCTATCCACGGCAACAATTCCCAGTAACTATCGAATAGGAAAACGTATCCTTTCCTGTCGGCTGCTTCCAGAGGCAGCGGAACGAAGTCGATACCTTCGTAAACCGCGTACCAAAGTACGGCTTGCGTGTATTCAAGCCGCTCGCACGACGGCGTTCGCGGCGACCAACAGCGTAAGCAGTATCGACCGTCGGGGCAGTCAATTCGCCAATGTTTTAAGCCGCTCAAGCCGGTGCGGGCGGGCAACGAAAGAACCGTATCGGGTTGCAAGTTGCCGGGGTATTCGGATAGAACTTTGTCAATTGCCCATGTTACCGTCATCTGATTTCCTACCCATTTCAGTTAAAAGGAAAAGTGAAACACAATCCCGCCGTCGCGTGAATGTAATACGCATAAGACGTATCGGAGGCGTAGTAAAAAAGTAAAAGTTTTTTAACAGAATTGGTATCAAAACAATACAACAACAATCACGTGATACGGGATACGTTAAATGCGGGTATGAATGAAAATAGGGAAATATGGGGGTTAGAAAGCAATAACGAACTCGTTAAATGTTTACACCTTAAACAAAATTTGTGTAACCAGTAAAATATAAAACTCTCTTGACACGGCTGGGTAAATCTGTTCCAATGGGTTGTTTGGTTATAGTCACGTTAGGGATTAGTGTTGCGTAAGCGGCAACATTTATCCATCCACTCCATTCACATCAAACTAGACAAACTATGCGTTGCGCGTTTTCTCTTTTTGAGTTACTTGTTGTACTTGGACTGTTGGTTTTGATTGCGGGACTTGGCTATCCGTCGATGCGGCGGACAGTGGCTCGCGGACGGTTAGACTCGGCTATTCAGGAGTTGCAGGCAGAACTTGGGCGTACTCGTTTGACCGCGATGAAAGACGGATTACCATACGTGGTTCGTTATCAGCACGGTACAAACGTTTACGAAATTATGCCCAAAGAAATTTTCGATAACCAACCCAAAGAAGTCGGCGCAACTGCGTTGGGGACTGATTCGTTACTGGAATTACCAACCGAAATCCCGACAGTAGAACCGGCAACATCACCGCCGACAACCGACGCTCAAACAGTAACCCAAGCCCCAATCGCGGGCGGTACGTTTTACAGAAAGATGTTACCAAACACAGTAATCTTCCCGTCGTTACCACCTGCGGCAAACCCCAACATAGGTGACGCAATAGCACTCGGCACAGAGCAGACAAACATACCAACAAACGTATGGAGCGAACTAATCCTATTCTACCCAAACGGAAGAATAACAGAAACAACAGTGACACTACAAACAAACGACAGTTACCGTTACACGTCAACAATAAAAATAAGAGGTCTAACGGGAACGATAACGATTACAAAATAGTCAGTAAATCTACCGGCTCACGCAAACGGGTCTTCGATTGTTGACCTGATTGGTTGCGTATTTGCGGTATTGGCATCGGTTGGTTGTGACGCGGCGGCAACTTCGGCTTGTTCTATCTTGCGAATGGTAATGTTGATACCGTCAACACGTGTAACACGAATCGGCTCACCAGCATCAATCGGAACACCGTCACTGATTGCGTCGTATCGAGCACCGTTGATTTCGACTGTTCCCGACGGCATCATCCGTGTCCGCGCGACACCGGTCTGACCGACGAGTTCTTTCAAATGGTTACGAGTTTCATCGGGTTGAAGAGCGGGGTCGTCTTCTGGTCGTAACAATATCCGCCGCCCGATAAAAGTATGAGGCCACCAACGCAGCAGTTGCCAAACCGCGAGCGGCAGAATTACCATCAACACGACAACGTAAGTAATACCGAATGTGGGCGAGTGTTGAAACGCAAAATATATGCTGCCGCCAGTAGCTGCCAACGCCAGAAAACCGAGCATACCGCCTGACGGCAAAAACGCTTCCAAAGTCGCAGTCAAAACCGCAACCCCAAGCAAAACCAATGCCCAAAACAAAGACTCCATAAGTAAACAATCCAAAGGAAACAACGAACCACACAAACGAAAGTAAAATGATACACCATAAGAACAAGAATGTCAATGTAGGTTGTGTACGGAGAGACGGAGAAAATCATTATTCTGTCTCTCGTGTTGTCGGTAAGATGACCGCGTTCACGCCGCCGTGTGCAACAAACAGATTCAGGGACAGTATTGACTACTCATTGATTTTACTGTAACTTTATCTCTGTCCTCATTATTTTTCTTAACTAGCACATCTACTTAACCTAAACTACTTCACAATGAAACGCCGTTTGTTTACTCCCGGTCCTACACAGGTACCGGAAGAGTCGCTTTTGACTTTGGCTCGGCAAGTTACTCATCATCGTACATTGGATTTTGAGAATTTGTTTGTCGGGTTGGTCACGGGCTTACGGAAAATTTGTATTTCCGCGACTGCTGATATTTTGTTTCTCGCTGGCAGCGGAACTGCTGCTATGGAAGCCGCTGTGGTTAATAGTGTCGCACGCGGCGGACGGGCTTTGTGCCTTGTTTCGGGGAAATTTTCTGAACGTTGGGTTGAGTTGTGTAATGTCTATGGAATTACTCCGGTTGTTTACGAAGTTGAATGGGGTGAACCGTTTGACGCTAACGCCGTTCGGAAATTTATTTCGGACGGAATCGCTTGCGGTGAACCTATCAACGCGGTTTTTACTACATTGTGCGAAACGAGTACCGGTCTATCACAGGATATTGAACACATATCAAAGGCGATTGATGACGCGATTGCAACCGCGTCATCAATAACAGCCGTAACGTCAACGCCCGAACGTCCGCTTCTGATAGTTGACGGGATAAGTGCTGTTGGCGCGGTGCCTTGCCGGATGGACGATTGGAAGATTGATTTACTTTGTATCGGTGCGCAGAAGGCGTTGATGGGACACGCGGGTGTTGCGATTGTCGCGGTTAGTCAAACGGCGTGGCAACGAATCGAACTTGTACCGCGTCAGACTTTTTATCTCGACTTGCTCAAATACCGTAAGAACGCGGCGAAGAATACAACGCCTTTCACACCGCCGAAGCCGTTACTCGAAGCGTTACTTGTCAACGTCCGGTCGTTAGTCGAATACGGAATAGAAAACGTTTGGCAACGCACGTCAAATCTCGCGACGGCGACACGTAACGGTTTTGAAACGGCGGGACTGCAAATTTTTCCGAAGCAACCATCTGACGCAATGACTGTCTGCCTAACTCCTGAAACGATAGATTACAAACGTTTTATGACCATCGTCGAGCAAAAGTACGGAATCAAGTTCGCGGGCGGACAAGGGATGCTGAAAGGTAAAATTTTCCGTATGGCACATTTCGGAATCATAGACGAGTTCGACATAATCGGAGTGATCGGCGCGGTAGAGTTGACGCTACACGAGTTGGGTTACAACGTTCTGGTAGGAACGGGAGTGGCGGCGGCAATGAAGACGTTGGCGACGGTCCCAAATTCTTAAACCCGCCAAAATTGATATTGACAGCATTTACGGGTTTTGATACACTCCCCGCGCCGTTGGTGGACGCTGAATCAATTTCGACATTCTCGTTCACCAAGTACCGCAATTGTACAACGATATTGCGGTTTACTTCACTAACAAATCAGGAATTTTGACTTTATTACAAATCATACATACCAAAATTATTAAAATGCCAACTTTGGGGGGCGGCCCCCCCCCCCCCCCCAACCACAAAAAGATAAAAAATAAAACAAAAACAAAAACATA
>JAITST010000542.1 GCA_031287585.1 Planctomycetaceae bacterium
GGTCAATTCGAGGCGGTGCAGTTGGTTGTCAATATGAAGAAAACGGATTACAGCCGCCAAAAATTGCTCAAAGAAGGAATTGTTGCTTTGCGAAAAGAGCCAAAACGCAAAACCGTTTATCTGACTGATGCCCGTTGCGGTTTCAAACCAACACAAAATAAAAATTTGCGAAATGAATTTGAATCGCTCGGCGGAACGGTGTTGGTACTTGAAAAAGATGTAGCGGTGCGTTGGTATGCGTTGGCATCATTATCGACCAAGTTAAGCGATGTACCGGCAACGCCGGAGGAACTGCTGCAATTTCTCCGCAGTGCCGACTTTGATGCCGCCGCTGGCTTATTTGACAAATTGTTGCCGAACACAAATGTCGATCCAGTTACAGAACATTCGGCAGTTGAAGTTCTCGTTACAGTACCGGAATCGGTACCAGTAACAACAACGCCGGAAATAAAACACTTTGGCGCGCCAACTCATATCACATTGACCGGTGTCAAAGTCCGATCAAAGTCCGAAGTGATAGTTGCCAATATGCTGACGTTATTCGGACTGCATTACGAATACGAAAAAGAACTACACGGGAAACTTCCTGATTTTACGATATTTCACCAAGGGAAAACCTTTTATTGGGAACATTTAGGGATGCTGTCGAATCCTGATTACCAGAAACATTGGGAGGAAAAGAAACGATGGTATGAACAAAACGGACTTGCTGATGATTTAATTACTTCGGAAGATAGTCCCAGTCAAGGTATCGACTCTAAAGAAATCGAAAAAACGATTCGGGAACGGATTCTCAAAACCGAACATGTGCATAAATTACCGGTGAATGCAGCCGACGAACAATACGCCAGAGAAGCACTTGATAAAACTGTGCAGCTTCTGCAAGAATCGAAATTGAAAATAGAACCGTTAGGTTATATTATTGGACCGCGCATAATCCGGCTGAAGTTGAAGCCGCTGTCGGGAACGAGTGTCAAGAAAATTGTCAGTCAATTCAACGAATTAAAAGCCGTCGCTGGTTTGCCGGTTTCGGGAATCACCGTACAAACGGGATATGTCAGCATCGACATTAACCGTGATAGTTCGCCGACGGTCATTACCGTTGATAATTTAATCACAAACGGTAACCGCCCGAAATCGGTTTGTGCCGTTCCGCTCGGAATGGATGTTGAAGGAAATACTTTTTGGGTTGACCTTGCCGACCCAGATACACCGCACATTCTTGTCGGCGGCACATCTGGCAGTGGTAAGAGTGTACTGCTGCAAGCAATTCTTGCCGGATTACATCGTGCCAATCCTTCTGTTCCGATGGAGTTCACGCTGATTGATCCGGGGAAGACAACTTTTGCAGCGTTTTCCTTGAAACAGTATCGTGCAAAACTTTTAACGGAAGATGATGAGGCATTGACAAAATTATCTGCGTTAGTGCAAACGATGCATACCCGATATGCATTGATTCAGGAACGCCAAGTCCAAACGATTGACCAATACAATGCGGACGATTCGGTTAGCGAAAAATTGTTGCATCATTTTATTATCATGGACGAATTTGCAAGTTTTACCGACATCAATCGTTCAGACAAAGAGGCACTTACCCGCAAAAACACGTTTCTTGATGCCGTAAAGGATTTAGCACGGCTTGGACGCAAGGCGGGGATTCACTTGATTCTTGCAACGCAGCGACCGGATGCCAGCGTTGTTGAACCCCAAATTAGGGACAATTTGCCGTTAAAAATTGCACTACGGGTTCTCAAAGAGGCGAGCAGCGAAATCATCCTCGGTACCAAGGGGGCGGAGAATCTACTCGGTAAAGGCGATATGCTTGTTAGCGGCAGCGTGCCGATTCAACGTCTGCAAAGCGCGATGATCTCGGAAACGGATTACGCGGGACTTAACAAAAGCAACTCTCGCATCTCAAAATTATGAACATTACTTTTGACCGCGAACATCTTTGGCATCCTTATACGTCAATGAAAAATCCGTTGCCGGTTTATCCGGTTGAATCTGCGGACGGTGTGCGGATTCGTCTGACGGACGGTCGGGAACTTATCGACGGAATGTCGTCGTGGTGGGCGGCAATTCACGGTTATAATCATCCTGTACTAAACCGTGCTGTTACTGAACAACTTGCGAAAATGCCGCACGTTATGTTTGGCGGTTTGACTCACGAACCCGCTATTGAGTTGGCGAAACGTCTCGTCGAACTGACACCGCCGCCGCTTACCAAAATTTTCTACGCCGATTCCGGTTCCGTTGCGGTGGAAGTTGCAATCAAGATGTCACTTCAATACTGGCAGGCACAGAGAAAACCGGAGCGAAACCGTCTCTTGACAGTTCGCGGCGGCTATCACGGTGATACGTTTGGTGCGATGTCGGTTTGTGACCCTGTTACAGGAATGCACTCGCTCTTTTCGGATGTGTTGATGAAAAACATTTTTGCAGAATCGCCGCGATGCCGGTTTGATGATGTTTGGAACGAAGAATACATTACCGACGTGAAAACAAAGTTGTATGAAAACAAAAACCAAATTGCGGCGGTGATTTTGGAGCCGGTTGTACAAGGGGCTGGCGGAATGAAATTTTATTCGCCGCGTTATTTACAGCGGTTACGTGAATTGTGTAACGAAACGGAAACGCTTTTAATATTCGACGAAATCGCAACCGGCTTTGGACGCAGCGGTAAACTTTTTGCGATGGAACACGCTGACGTTGTACCGGACATTGTTTGTCTGGGCAAGGCATTGACGGGAGGATATATGACGCTATCAGCGGTTCTTTGTACCGACCACGTAGCCGAAACAATCTCCGCAGGAACACCGCCGCAACTAATGCACGGACCGACATTCATGGCGAATCCGCTGGCATGCGCCGTTGCAAAAGCGTCTATTGATTTGCTGCTTTCTTACGACTGGCAAGCCCGCGTTCAAAAAATGGAAACGATTATGAAAGAAACGTTTGAACAAGCACGAACATTACCAAATGTTGCCGACGTACGTGTTCTAGGTGCGATTGGGGTTATTGAAATGCAATCACTGGTGAACGTTGCGGAGTTTCAGGAGCGATGTGTTGAAAACGGTACTTGGGTCCGCCCCTTCGGAAAATTGGTATATCTAATGCCGCCGTACATCATAGACGAAAACGACCTGCGATACTTGGGGGAGACGGTTGTTAAAATTATTGAGGCATAACAAACAACCTAAAAGAATATGAACAATACAACCGTAATAAAAGTCCATAATTAACGCATACGTTACCGTGAATACCTCCGTTGTATTTTCTTTGGGATTGTGTTATACTCCTACTGTTTTTTATTCACTCCTACTAACCTTACTCTCTATGTTAATTCGTCTTGGCACTCGCGGTAGTCGTCTTGCTTTGTGGCAGGCGGGTTTTGTTTCGGAATTGTTGGAACGTTGCGGAGTGGATGTGGAGATTGTTGTTGTTAAGACTCGCGGTGATATTCAGCAGAGCGGTTCTATCGCTAACATCGGGGCTACCGGTGTTTTTACTAAGGAAATTCAGAATGAGTTGCTCAATGGACGGTTCGACTTGGCTGTACATAGTTTGAAGGATTTACCTACCGATGTCGTTCACGGCTTGCGGCTTGCGGCTGCGCCGGTTCGCGGTGCAGTGCGTGACGCATTTGTTTCGCAGAGGTTTACTGATATTAGTTCGAT
>JAITST010000016.1 GCA_031287585.1 Planctomycetaceae bacterium
CCAACGGATATGACAAACGAGTTACGAAAAGGGTTGTCATCGGTAACGTTTGTGAAATGTCCTTCCCGCAGGTCTGGTGTCGCGGGAACCTCGCTAACGGGTGACGCACTTCCGGCACAGGATGCGGTTAGTGTTGTCGTTAACGGCGTGACATTGAAAAATATTGTAGCATACGGACCGTTTTCGGATTACGCTCCTGTTTGTTACACCACTTATTCCACCCCGGATTGTACGAACTGGCAATGGATTTCCACTGATAATAATACCGGAGGTATTAGGTATGCGGATCATCCGCAAAATGCAAGTCCGTTCCGCCGCGCGGCGATTACGGATAGCAACGCAAACACATGGGAACCGAAAGATACTTTCGCCCGTTGGGTACGCGGAACATCAAATCAATTGATATTTGGTGAAAAACACATCCCCGTTGGCGCAATAGGCAGCGAGAGTCATGCATTTCGTCATGACCAAAGTTACCTTGCCTCGACAGACAGTGGGGCGAGAGACTGGGGAATCGGACGAACGGTTTGTGCCAATCGTCCTTTGGCAAGACCAACAGATGCCACAGACCCGCAGCATTATTTCGGCAGTTGGCACTCCGGCGTTTGTCCATTTCTGATGGGAGATGGTTCCGTGCAGTCGGTATCAATAACCGTGTCAGGGACATTGCTCGGGAAAATGGCAAGTTCACTGACTGCGGAAGCGGCTTCGTTGCCGTAATATCGCAGTTTTCGGCGTATTAAAATGTAGAGCGGTGTTGCTGATAGCAAAACCGTTCCGCATCTATTTATTTAATTTAGTTTAATTTAATGAAAGGTTTAAGTGTTACTATGAAACATATTCCTTATTTTGTTCTCCTACTAATGATTGCTTATTTGACTGGTTGCGGAAATAACAATGTCGGGTTAAAAGGAAAGGTTGTCTTTGCGGACAATAAAGAACCTGTTCCGAGAGGGCTAATTTATTTTGACAACGGTACAATGCAGTCGCGCGGTACTATTCGCTCTGACGGAACATTTACGATGGGGTCGTTAAAAGAATTGGACGGTTTACCACCGGGAACCTACAAAGTCTTTTTTGCAGATGTTCACGAACAAACAGGTGAAACAAAGTCGTCAGACGGCGGTTCCGGCGAACCGATTTATACGTCGTTGATAAATGAAAAGTATCTCAATATTGATACTTCCGGTTTATCAAAAACAGTTGAAGCGTCAACAAAACAAATTGATTTTGAATTGGAGAGAAATCCCAATTTTAAGAAGAAATAGTTTACGTTTGATTTTGTGATATTGCATCGAACGTTATTCCGGTCAACGACGGCAATACAATTATCTGTACTGCCGTCGGTTTTAACAACGCGAGATAATGGGTTAATCCATTCGTAAAACTCGCGTTTCACCTTTCTTTAGAGGAATACCTAGTACAGAACCTTGTCCAACTATTGTTCCGTCCAGCAGGTCTATCACTTTAACAGATTTTCCGAAATCCACATTTATAGTACCATCAGCGGCTCCGTGCAGGACTACTGCGTGACCGTTTGCGTAAACGTTGCAATCTTGTTTCGTGTAAAGATGAACGCCCGCTTTCTTCGCTAACGCACGAAGCAGCGACGAACTCAATCCGGGAGTACCGACAAATACTGACGTTTCACCCGACTTCCCTTGCCGCAAAACGACAGCCGCCGAACCGTCCGCGTACACCGCGAGCGTCTCCTCCGGCTTTGCGTCTTCCACAGCAAAGAGCGGCTTCACTTGTGTTTTAATTCCGAAACCAGTTTCAAGTCCAAATTTGCGTCCGGTCTCCGTCGGTTCAGCCCACGCAACAACGTTTTCAAGCCGCTTGGTCTTAAAACCGGTCAACTCTTTCATCGTTTCAAGTGAACCGCCTTTTTCCGTATCGAGAAAAGCGGGTGCGAAACACCAAACATTGACCGCCCCGCTTTTTACTGAACGGGATTGAAGCGATTGACGTTGCGATTTGGAAAGCCGCCAAGTTGCTAGAAACACGTTGAGTTTCGCGTCAATTTTTCCTGAAATATAATCGTCAAGAAGATACTGTCCGTAAGGCGTTCCCATTCTAGCCAACGGTTCCCTTACACTGTAAACTGCCGGAATCGACGCAATGTTTCCACCAGCGGTAACACTTAACAAACTCGGCTCGTCGAGAAACGCCGCTACTTCCGGTCGGAACGGTGTTGGCGTTTCAATGAAAAGTTTATCTAACGTTTCGAGCCGCTTCATTTCGTTCCATAGTTTCGGGTCGTCATACCAACCTGCCGCACCGAGATCCATCCACCAGATTCCGAAATTGCGAACAGCACACTCGGCTGTATTACGTAAAAGAATTTCCCGTGTCTGCCCGACCGTTTCACCTCCGTCTTGCCAACCGGGGAAATTTAATTGGTTTTGAGGAGTCAAATGAGTACGTGTATCGTCTTCGTAAAGCCAAAGTTTTCCCGCAAGTGCAACACTTTCCGCTGCCGTCATTGCGGCTCCGCTTCCGCCCAACTTTCGGTCGAAGTACGAAATCGGCGAACAGAGAATATCAATATCGGGACTGTTCAACGCCTTTCGCAACGCATAATGTCCCGACGTTGCGGGACCGGTTGGTAATGCTCCAAATTCAAAAACGTAACCGTAGAACATAACGACAAGCCGTTTTCTTTCGGACGCTTCGCGAACAGTTTTCGCAAAATCAAGTACCGTATCAACCATCATCTCTTGTTGAAATTCAACGAAATCAAGAACCGCTTGCTGTTGTTTTTCAACCGCAATGTCACGGAAGACACCGCCGGAATTTGAGCGTCGCAGTTCTGGTGTCGGAACGTCGGCGGTTTGCAATGTTACAGAACTATCTCCCCAAGCGGTCTGCAACACAACGTCGCGTATGTACCGAGCCGCAAGCCAACGCCGCCACGAATCCGTATCGGCTGCGGCGTATCCGTTCAACGCTTGTCCCCATGAATCCTGATAAAACCATTCACCGGTATTTTGTCCAACCGGATGATAGCCGCCTATATTTTGACCGAACGTTTGTTCAAGATGACGAACCAAAGCGTCAAGTTTTTCGGCGGCTTCACGACGATACTTCATCGAAGAAACAGCGGCAACTTTTCGCGGTTCGTGAGGTGTTCCTTTCCATGTGATAACGTCGTCAGGATTAGCGTCGAGCCACCACTGCGGCGGGTCCATCGGAATACGCGGAATGAGTAAAGCGTTGGGATTAGCGGCGAGAACGCGGCGGCACGAACGGTCAACTTCGTCCCAATTGACTTCTTTCTCCGGCGGTAACCAAGGTAACGCGGTTGAGAACGAAACGAACCTTGTACCAGAAGCGGCGGCTAATTCGATTTGACTTCGGAAAAAGTCGTTTCCCGCTCCGCCGAGATACGTGAAGTGGGTTCCGGGGCGGTAAAAAGCGATTTGAAGTTCAGTCGGAATATCGCTCTTTACCCAAAACGATAGACGATATTTTTTCATTTCGTTCAAGGAAAGATTGGGAACGTGATAGAGATGGAAATCGGGTGAGTTACCGGTTTCGGGCGGGGTGAATCGAACAACCAACGCTTTGGAATCGCCGCTTCCGACGGTTGGTTCTGTGCTAACTTTAGCGACAGTGTTCGCGTCGCCAGTAGGCCAGTACGTCCAGTCTTTGGCGAAATCTTCTCTATTTTCAAAAACGGTTCTAATCGGAGTAGTCGAGTCAACATCAAATTCTTCGAGGAGCATATCGTCGAAAATGAGCGTTGTTGGTTTTGCGGTGAATCGAATGTGCATAGTCGCGGACTGATGTTCACTTTCGACAGGACGAAATTCAAACGAAAGCCGTTGAGGTTCGGTTCCAACCTGAATCGACCTTGTACCCGGATTACCGAAAAACATTCTAGCGCGAATCGGTTGACCGTCAACAACAATTTGCGGTACCTCGTTTCTAACTTCGACCCGAACGGACTGTACTGCCGAAAGAAAGTGTGTCGAAAAAGCAAACAAGCAACACGACAGTAACAAGATTATTTTTCTCATAAATTGAATCTAGGTAAAAGTCAAAAAAAATGTAAACGTTCGCACACAATTTTTAACGCAAATATACCGAACACGGTCGAAATTTGAGAGATGTGTCTCTACATCATTGCTTAGTGAGGCAAAAGTATTATCACAAGTGTTTAACTGTACTTTCCCAAAAACTATGAAAGGAACCACTCGGCAATACCGTAAATTATGTGTTTTATCGAAAGAGTAGCCGAATTAAATGTGTATTTATACGGTATCATCCCATCGCCTATCTAA
>JAITST010000099.1 GCA_031287585.1 Planctomycetaceae bacterium
GAATTATTTTGGTCACGGGACCGACTGGTTCCGGTAAGACGACGACACTTTACGCGGCACTTTCGGAATTGAATGTAATAACGGAAAAATTGATGACAACCGAAGACCCGGTTGAGTACGACATCGACGGACTTATTCAGATGCCGATTGACGCGGACATCGGTAATACGTTTGCTCAATGCTTGCGTTCGATATTGCGGCAAGACCCCGATAAGATTCTCGTCGGTGAGATTCGTGACCGCGAGACGGCGGAAATTGCGGTTCAGGCATCGTTGACTGGGCATTTAGTTTTCAGTACATTGCATACCAACGACGCACCGAGTACAATTACACGTTTAAGAGATATGGGAATCCCGACATTCTTGATTACGGCGACGGTCGAGTCGATTTTGGCTCAGCGGCTTGTGCGCCGGATTTGTCCAGAATGTCGTGAGCAGTATTCGCCGACACCTGACGAACTCGCGGAGTTAGAGTTGACACCGAACGAGGTCGCGGGCAAAATGTTTTTCCGAGGACGCGGTTGTGCGAACTGTAACAACACGGGTTACAAAGGTAGAACGGCGATTCACGAGTTTATGTTAATGAACGAAGAAATACGTGAGTTGATTATACGCAACGCATCGTCGGCAGACTTGCGAAAAGCCGCCCAAAGAAACGGTATGGCAACGTTGAGAGACGCGGGGCTTAATAAGATTCACGACGGAATAAGCACGATTGACGAGGTAGTACGGGAAACGGTGGTTGACTGATGTACGGCTTGACGAATCGGGGACGTGTGGTTTTTAGTAAACGTTTATAGTTTATAATTAGATTTGATTGGATGAAGCGATGGCAAAAGTTACAGTTACGGTTAAAGATGAATTGATGCAAGAGGCAATCGCTTGTACAAAGAAGGCGTACCCGAGAGTGCCGGCTGCTGAGGTTATCGTAGAGGAGGCGTTAAAGGCACTAATTAAACGGATGGACGGTTTACCCGAATTAAAGGAACGTATCAGAAACTCACCGAGAAAATGGGGATGGGATGATCCGCCAACAGCGGAACCGGAAGAACAAGTTTCAGATTTTAACAGTGTATCGCTGCACTAATATATTTGATAGGAGAATGATATGACACAAATTGCAGTTGACGATAAGATAATGCAGAAAGCAATTGCGAGTATGACATTGCCGGATGCGGAGTCGGTTATAGAGAAAGCGTTGCGGGATTATATCTTTGATATGAAATCAAAAGCCGAGTTGTTGCAGGAGTATTCCGAAGATTGGCCTTGGA
The DNA here is from genome assembly GCA_031287585.1 of Planctomycetaceae bacterium. Classification (GTDB taxonomy): domain Bacteria; phylum Planctomycetota; class Planctomycetia; order Pirellulales; family Thermoguttaceae; genus UBA8133. The sequence goes on from JAITST010000099.1 coordinate 1,271, forward strand.
GTGGCGAGTTATCTGTTCCGATTATAAACGAGGTACTTAAATGATTGTCGCCGACACTACCATGTGGATAGATTATTTTAACGGTATAACAGATTCGCATATCGACATTTTGGGGGATGAATTGTCTAACCGTAACGTGGCAATAACAGATGTCATTATGATAGAATTTTTGCAAGGTATGCGAAATGACAACGATTTGATAGAGGCAATCGGAATGATGGATAAGGCGATATATAGGTCTTTCAATGGTCGGAAACAGGTGATGAAAGTGGTATCCAATTATAGATTTTTACGCAAACACGGTATAACTATCCGCAACACAATTGATGTTATCATTGCAACTTTTTGTATCGAAAACAATTTTTCGTTATTACACCGTGACCATGACTTTGACCAGATAGAACAATACTTGGGATTACAGATAGTTCGTTAAACAACCAATAACCAACAACAAACTCAACTAAACCATGCCACGTTACAAATTTGAAGCGATTGACGCTCAGGGTAATGAGATTAAGGATGTGACCGAAGAGGTCGCGACTGAGGAGGATGCGCAGGCGACCATTCGTGCGATGGGCTACCGCGTGACACGTATCTCCCTTTACAAAGAGCGGAAAGTGAAAGGTGCTGGCAAGAAGGCTGACGGTAAAACGTTCTCACTTGGCGGCGTACCGTCGAAAAAACTGACAACATTCACACGTCAGTTGTCGATTCTGCAAGATGCCGGTTTGCCGATTTTGCGGAGTCTGAATATCCTGATGAACCAAGCACCAAACGGTGCGTTGCGGAATGCGTTGATTGACACGGTCAACGAAATCGAAAGCGGTTCGTCGTTGTCGGAGGCGATGGCGAAGTCGCCGCGTGCGTTCAACCGGCTGTATGTCAATATGGTACGCGCAGGCGAAGCGGGCGGTGCACTAGAAGTCATCTTACAACGTCTATCTGAGTTCCTTGAACGCAGTCAACACCTGAAGCAGAAAATCAAGTCTGCTATGACATATCCTGTCGCGGTCGTGTTCTTTGCGTGTGCGATTTTGAGTGGTATTATGTATTTCATCGTGCCGAGTTTTGTCAAGATTTTTGACGACTTCGGTACTGATTTACCGGCAATGACTATCGTTCTGATGACCGTTTCAAAAATGGTTGTCAACTACTGGTATATGTTGCCGTTGATACCGTTCACAATTTGGTTGCTGATAAGACTAACAACTAGTTTCGAGTTTGGACGTTACGGCTGGCATTTGTTCTTGCTGAAGTTTCCAATATTCGGAGCGTTGTTTGAAAAGTCAACAGTTGCCCGAACAACACGAACACTCGGAACGTTAGTAGCGAGCGGTGTACCGATTCTTGAAGCGTTACACATCACACGCGAAACGTCTGACAACGCGGTGTTTGAAAAACTGTACCAACGTGTACTTGAAGCAATTCGTGACGGTGATACGATAGCGAATCCGTTGAAAGCAAACAGCCGACCGGGTTTCCATCTCGGCACGTTGCTATACTTTACGTTTTTCCTGCCGGGATTCGGTGCGTTAGTTTACCTTATGAAGTTACAGAACAAAATTCTGGACGACATGGTTGTGAATATGGTTGACGTAGGTGAAGAGACGGGTGAACTGGATACGATGTTGTACAAGGTCGCGGACACGTTCGACGCGGAAGTCGAAACACTAACGGAAGCATTGATGAGTTTGTTGGAACCGGTGCTGGTTATATTTCTAGGCGGTATGGTTGGCTTCATAGTTATCGCGTTGTTTATGCCGCTTATTAAACTAATCACAGACTTGTCGGCGTAACGAGCGAACGCTGTAAACGAACAATGTAAAGTACGTTGTCACACAACACTACACACTTTAATTATCTACTCGACGGACTAACCGAATCACAGCGTGAGGCGGTTTGTCACAAGGACGGGGCGATGCTTGTTGTCGCCGGTCCGGGTAGCGGCAAGACTCGCGTTGTTACTCACCGCGTTGCGGCTCTCCTTGCGCAGGGCGTTTGGAGTTCGCAAATTCTCGCGCTCACGTTTACCAACAAAGCGGCGGACGAAATGAAAAACCGCGTCAACTCACTCGTCCCGAATCAACGTGTCTGGATTGGAACATTTCACAAATTCTGTGCAGTGGTGTTACGTCAATACGGTTCACACGTCGGATTGTCAGACCGGTTCAGTATCTAC
>JAITST010000012.1 GCA_031287585.1 Planctomycetaceae bacterium
AGGTCTGGATACTGGTTCATACCGATAATTTATACATACTAATTGTTCATTGTCTTCACTTAACTCTTTCGCACTAATTATTTGAAATTCAGGTTGCTCAAATGTAGTAGGCAGCCAATCTGCCACAGAGAGAGACAAGCCGCGAGTTAGATTCCGCGCAATGGCAATTTCTAACGTAGATGGGTCATGGTCAAACAGCAACGGAAAACGAGTCCTATCTGCCGAAGAAATTTCGAGCAATTTATTAACATTTTTTACATTTACATCACTATTTTTTGATTCTTCAACTACAAATTCATAGTATTTATTTACAATATGAGTGGTATCATAAGTGTTGGCATCTTTCGTCACCTTATATGACAAATTTGGATAAGCAAGAATCAAAGAACCTGCGGACGAAGTTACATTTTTATTATCAACAGTCCCAGTTTCGTTGAAGTCAAATTTTATTTTGTCCAACGATGACAGATACAACCTCCACGCTTTGGGTGCCTCGTTTCTAACTCTTTCCGCCAACTTATCGGACTGGGATTGAGAAAAAGCAACATTACAACACACAAAATATAGGAAAAAACAAGATTGACAGGCAAATTTCAACATAAAGACCTTCACGTTTGTTAGTATAATAATGAGTAGCACATGGAAAACCGAGAATACAAATTCTCGGCAAGATATAAAACCGCATTGGGTAAACTGTCTCGCGACGACAATTCCGTCCTCGATTGAGTTCTTTTTACAATTCCATCATATAATTCAATCACTATCGGCGTATCGGCAACCCACAAAACATCGGGAGTCAACCGATAACATTTGATATTCGTTTTACTATCTGTTATCTCTTTTGACGCTATATCCAAAAACGCAATACGAACAGTATCGTCCTTTGCCTGTTCATTCAGTTGAAATTTCATTTCATCGCATTTTCTACAGCCAGACCGAAGTAACAGCAATTTCCATTTGCCTTGTTCAAGTTTCCAAGCAAAGGAATAACGTTCAAGGTGGCAATAAGTATGACACGTGTTTCCATATAGTAAAGAGGGCATACACCAAATTCCTCCCAAATGTTGGAAATATATTTTTCAACACTTTTTCCCAAGCGATACGTCACAAGACAAAAACTCGAATCATTAGTGCGGCAACGTCGCGGTTGTGAGCAATTTTCAACCGCGACAGATATATTCACACTACGATTCCACACGACAATGTTTAGTAAGCATTCAAACAAAAATCTAACAATCAATTAAAACGAAATTGATATTGCCCCTTGTTTACCGTCAATTCGTTGAGTTTTGGAGTAGTACAAATTCCCGCCTATAACATTTTCAGGGGTTTTGAAAAAGCGTTGGATGTTGGCTTGGGTTTCGTTTGGTAACGGTGTGTTTTCATTTCTTTTTTGGGTAGAGATGAAGATTAGCAGGTATTCTCCTTTTTCCAACATTACATTGTACTGACCGTTTGTGTCTGTCAACTCAAATGCTCCACCGCTCTCGTCTATCATTTGTTTCGCTTCGTGTTGCGAGTGCGGATTACTGTCTGGTTGTAATCCTTCGTGCGAAAACAGTATTGCCGGTGGTTTGTTGAACGGTAGGAATATTACTACCGCTCCGGTATCAGGTTGAACTCCATCGCTTGCGGTTGTGACACGCAACGTTCCAATTACCGCTATCTGGTTTGGTTTGGTTATGCTTGCGTTTGTTGGTTCACCGATTTCTTCGATTTTGTTGTTTGCTACGTTTTGACTACGTTTCAGAATCTCACTATGTACCGCCACACCGAGTATGAAACCTATACACAGTCCAATCGAAATCCACATAAGCGGCAACCGATTTTTTTCCGGTATCAACGCGACACACGAAGCGAAGAACGATTCGTGTTGAGGTTCTAACGATAACGGTGTTGTTTCCGAAATAGGGACGTTATCGTTACGTTGCGTAATTGGGATACGCGGCGGCGCGTTTACGTTACCATCGTTAGCCGGTTCGTCAATGATTTCTGCGCTTTGCCAGAAGTCGTTTAGCCACTCGTCAATGTTAGCGGATTTATTGGATTGACGTTTTTTGAAGAAGATACCGGAGAGACCTTTACGCTGCGGCTCGTCTTGTTGCTCTTTATCCAACTCACGTTTTGCACGTTGCGCAACGAACACCGCTTCGGCTGTTGTGTCCGACTGACTCGGCACAACTAACCGCTTTCCGCACTGAGGACATTTTACAGATCGACCAGCCATCTGCTCGCCAATCTTTATCATCTGTGCGCACGACGTACATATAAATCTGATAGACAATGTTTTCAGGGTGTTGGTTATGATTTTTTACACGGAAAAATAACTGTTCTTATTTCAAATTTGTTTGTTGTACAAACTTGAAACCTTTTTCGGCTTTCTCTATTTTTCCAAAACCCGGAAACGGAATGTGGGACGCGGTGAATATCCAGTTTTCATTTGCCGCTCTGGCCAACAGCATTTGTCTTGATTCGGCGGCTTGTTTGGGATTGTTGTCGTAACGGCAGGAGATTTCAGGGTTTGGAAACTGTATCGCGGCACCGTGCAACAAGTCGCCCGCTATTACTACCTTATCATTACCCGATGAAACTAAAAACGCGGTATGACCGGGCGTGTGACCTGCTACGTCTATCGCGACAACCTCCGGTATTACCACCGGCGTTTTTTCATCCGTCGTAATAATTTTCAGTTCACCGTAAGCATCCACAGTCTTCGCCAGCAACGCACTATTCCCCGCGTTCTTCCAATATGGAACCTCCTTCTCCGTTATCCAAACCGACGCATTGGGGAAGTTTTGCTTGTCACCGCTGAACAGTCCGCCAACATGGTCGCCGTGCGAATGAGTTAGCACAACCGCGCTGATTTCGTCGGTCTTGATACCGGCGGTTTTTAGGTTCGTGAGTAACTGATTGCCGTTACCCGTGTCGAACAAAATGGTCTGCGTTCCCTTCTTCACAACAAACGCCGAAAAACTACTCGGCGACTTCCCCGATGGTGCAAACTTCTGCAAAATGTCGCGGCTCGCGTCAGGAAACAGCGCATTCGGCATAGAACCGTCGCCGTCATTGATACAGTAGAAATCGACATCACCGATTTTCGTATGAAGAAAACCGGAACCGCTTGTGTAGTCAACAGCAAACATTGTAAACATAACGAGAAAAGTTGTAAAAGTGGACATAGTTGAAAAAACCTTTGTGTAAAGTGTGTTGAACGTGTAGTTATACCCCGTAACGTTGGTAAGTGGTAAATCACCAGAACGGTACCGCGTTATTATAATGTATTAGAATTTTACTTGCAAGGAGGCAAAAATGTCGATGTGGTGACGTTATAAGGTGTAGCGTACATCAGTCTATCCTCAAACACACCTTTTCAATCCATCGGCGAGGGGCAGATTTCGTAAACAATCTTCTAATGCTTGACGCTCTCTATCTCGTCTGTTAGAATCGTACACAAGTATTTTTTAACCAATCAAGTGAAAAACCAAAACCACAATGCCGCGAGAAAAAATAATTTCAGCCGACGAGGTCGAACTCGATTCGCAAACAAGCGTCGCGTCTGCTTTACCGCGTAAGGTTAGCGAAGACGACAACGTTTTGCGTCCGCAACGGATGTTCGATATGATCGGACAACGTGAGGTGTTTGAACGGATACAAATCGCAGTCCAAGCCGCACGGAATCGTAAGGAGCCGCTCGGTCACATCTTGTTCGATGGTCCGCCCGGTCTCGGTAAAACAACGTTCGCAACGTGCATACCGCGTGAACTTGGTGTGCCGATGCAAATCGGAAACGGTGCAACGCTAAAAGCACCGAAAGATGTCGTACCATACTTGACGAACGCGTCGGAGGGTTCGGTGTTATTTATTGATGAGATTCACAGAATGCAGAAAACGGTTGAGGAGTTTCTCTACACCGCGATGGAGGATTTCCGTATCGACATAACGGTTGGCGAAGGAATCAACGCGCGAACGTTGAACCTTCAACTTCGTCCGTTCACGTTAATCGGTGCGACAACGCGAACTGGTTTGATTTCCGCACCATTGCGTGACCGTTTTCAAATGCGTGAACATCTCGATTTTTATTCGACAAGTGAGTTGTCGGAGATTGTAAAACGGAGCGCGGTGAAGTTGAAGATGGCATTGGACGATACGGCGGCAAACGAAATCGCGTCAAGAAGTCGCGGAACGCCGCGACTGGCGAACAACCGTCTCCGTTGGGTTCGCGATTACGCCGACGCAAAATCAAACGGACAGGTGACATTGAACGTAGCACTCGATGCGTTAAAAATGTTAGGCATAGACACAATCGGTTTAGACCAACAAGACCGCAAGTATTTGGAAACGTTACTACGAGTATTCGGCGGCGGTCCTGCGGGAGTCGAGTCAATAGCGCACACGATGAATGTAGCACCTGACACGCTGGAAGACGAAGTAGAACCGTATCTATTACGAAGTGAACTACTAATCCGAACCTCCAAAGGTCGTCGTTTAACTCCAACCGGTTTCATTCATTTGGGCGAAGACCCAACTAAGTACGAACGTGAATCATTGTTTTAGAAAATTATTACAACAAAAAAGTTATGCCGCTCTCTCTCGACGACATCATTATCGCCCAAGCATCCGCTAACGGCTGCGGAATCGAGGGCATATTGCGTATGAGCGGACACAACGCACTCGACGCAATAGATGGCTTATTCGCCCCGCCTATCAACGCGGCGGAAGCACGTAATCGTATCAAGCCAATGACCGTCAACGGTACGTTCACAGTTTGGGATGATACCGCACCCGCACCGTGTAAGTTATATTTCTGGCGGCAAGGTCACGGCTACACCGGACAAGAATCAATCGAGTTGCATCTTCCGTGTTCGCCGCCTATCTTACATGCGATTGTCAATCGTCTAATCACCGTTCGCGGAGTCCGACTGGCAAATCGCGGCGAGTTCACGTTACGTGCATTTCTCTCCGGTAAAATTGATTTGACACAAGCAGAGGCGGTGTTAGGAGTAATAGATGCGCCCAATCGTAACTCGGTCGATACCGCTCTCGCTCAACTGGCGGGCGGCTTGTCGCATCCGTTGCAGTCGGTTCGTGAAACGTTAATCTCACATCTGTCAAATCTCGAAGCAAAAATCGACTTTGCCGACGAGCCGTTAGACTTTGTGTCGGTAAACGACATGAGACCCGACCTTCAAACCGCTCTCGAACGTATAACTGATATGAACAAGCAATTCAAAGAACGATACCTCGCCAACAAGCAACCATTGGTAGTAATAATCGGACTGCCAAACGCAGGTAAGAGTAGTTTGTACAACTGTCTCTGCGGAGACAAAGCGTTGCAACCAGCAATAGTTTCCGATACCCCTGGTACAACACGCGACTATCTGAAAACAGAACTAGAAATAGATGGGCAGAAATTCCAACTATGTGACACAGCTGGTTACACGAACGAAACATTCGACAGTACTGACATTGTTGACAGTAATACAATAGAACAGAAAACGCAACAAAAAACATTACAAGCAATCAAGCAAGGCGACATATTCTTACTCTGTGCAGAATCGAATAGTCCGCTAACAAAGTGGCAAAAAACGTGGTTACGAGACCACAAATCAACAACTATATTAGTCAGAACAAAGCAAGACCTTCACGAACAAAACAAACAAGAAATAGGTAACAACAAAACAGTAACGGTATCGGCAAAAACCGGACAAGGAATAGAATCGCTGCAAATGCAAATACGTGAGTGCTTACAAACGGAACAATCAACAACTTTAATAGTCCCCGCAACAGCCCAGCGTTGCCGTAACGCGATAGAAACATCACTAACGGCAGTAAAGCAATGTATATTGTTGTTAGATGAAAACCGAGAAGAATCAATTCTGGCATCCGAACTACAAACCGCCCTAAACAGTTTAGACGAAGTAGTTGGTGCGGTATATACGGAAGACGTACTAGAAAAAATCTTTTCAAAATTTTGTATTGGAAAGTAAAATGAATTTTGGCAATAACTCAAACTGTAAATGAAACGATAAAAAATAAAAGACACCTTCTAAAAAACATCGCCTCAAAACGGCAATCCTTGTAAAGTACGTATTGTAAAATTGTATTTATTATTGTAGAATGACGCTTACTGAATGCGTGTTTTACAGGGTACTCATGATGACCTTTTTGTCATAGTTACAGTGAATACGGGCAAAATGTGTTTCTACACCTCATTTTCAACAACAAAAATTAAAAACAATGACTCCATACGACCACATCATCGCATTAGTTAAGCACCAAACCCAAACTCTTCCGTTAATGCCGATAACAATGATGTTTGCGGCAGGACACGCTGGTATTGCGTATCGTGATTACGTTACCGACTACCGTAAACTTGTCGCGGCACAAATTTTCACGGCGGAGAAATTTCACTTTGACTACGTATCGGTTATCTCTGACCCCGCTCGTGAAGCAGCGGATTTAGGAGCGATTGTACGTTTCTTCGACGACCATCCGCCCGCGATAGACGAAGAAAACGCATTGTTGAGCGACAAGGAAAAACTGAAACATCTAACCATAGCCGACCCGTTACGTCCGGGCAGCCGAATGTTTGACCGTGTACAAGCGGCAAAATTGTTCGCGGAAAAAGTCAAGGGGAAATTGCTGATTGAAGGTTGGGTTGAGGGACCGTGCGCGGAAAGTTCTGACTTGCGCGGTATCAACAGATTTATGATGGACTTTATTGACGACCCCGATTTTGTAAAAAACTGTTTCGAGTTCGTAACAGAAAACGCAATACAATTCGCGGCAGCACAAGTGAACGCTGGTGCGGACATAATAGGAATAGGTGACGCAGCCGCGTCGTTGATAAGTCCGAAACTTTACGAAGCGTTTGTGTTGCCTTATGAACAGCGGCTGATACAAAAAATCCACGAAGCGGGCGGAATGGTACGTCTCCATATCTGCGGAAACACAACAAGAATAACGCAACTGATGTCAAAAACCGGAGCAGACCTTATAGACCTTGACTCAATGGTTGACATAAAAAAAGCAAGGGCATCAATGGGAGCCAATCAAGTAATAACAGGTAACATTGATCCTGTAAGAGTATTACTAAACGGCACACCGGAATTGGTCAAAGAAAAACTAAAAGAATGTCGAGAGGCAGCAGAAACGAACTACGTAGCGGCAGCCGGATGTGAAATCCCAATCGGTACACCAGACGAAAATGTAATGGCAATGAGCGAGTTTGTGAAAGGATTTAGAACCGATTTACAAATGTAACTTCAACAAAAGTCCGTGTTCATCCGCGTCATCAGCGGTAAACTGTATTTACTAAAATTAACACCAATGAAACTACTCGCAATCACTGGCGGCATTTGTAGCGGTAAAACAACGGTTTCCGCAATGTTCGCGCAACTCGGAGCAGAAGTCGTTGACCTCGACAAAGTTGGTCATAAAGCCCTTGAAGTACCAGATGTGATAACAACATTACAAAAACGATGGGGTGAAAAAGTCATGACTGACGCGAATCAAATATCACGCCGCGCGGTAGCGGAAGTTGTGTTTGCGGACGAAACCGAATTGAAGTTTTTGGAATCTCTGATTCATCCATTGATAGAAAAAAACGTAAATGAAAGGACACTACAGGCAAAGCGAGAAAACAAACCAGCGGTGTTGCTTGATGCCCCGTTGCTATTTGAAGTCGGTTGGGATAGAATGGTTGACATAGTTTTGTTTGCGGACTGTCCTGAACATATCCGTTTGCAAAGAGCGAAAAAAAGAAACTGGACAGAAATAGAGTTTCAACAAAGAACATCTCAACAAATCCCCGCAGAAGAAAAACGTAAAATGTCAAATATCGTGTTCGACACATCGCAACCAAAAGAAGCCGTTGCCAGCGATGTTGAACGTTTTTGGAAAAGTGAAATAACTCCGCACTAACCAATCTACACCTCACTTATACTTCACACACATTACATTATGATTACATACGAAGGTCGTCCGATCACGCCGCCAAATGGTTATATCGCAATTGTTGTCGCGAAATTTAATCGCACGATAACACAAAATCTTTACGAAGGCGCAATCGCGAAACTCCGCGAACACAATGTTTTAGATAGTGAAATTCGTGTCGCGTGGGTACCGGGAGCGTTCGAATTGCCGCAGGTTGCGAATAGATTCGCGGGCGACGACGAATGCCTGGCGGTGATATGTCTCGGCGCGGTAATACGCGGTGAAACATCGCACGACGAACATATCAACCGTTCAATCAGTCACCAGTTTGCCGATTTAAGTGTAGCAACCGGTAAACCAATTATCTTTGGGGTGTTGACGTGTAACACGGTGGAACAAGCAATTGCAAGGAGTACGCTAGGGGTAAACTCGTCGTATGATAAAGTAGAAGGCAGTACAATAGGTAACAAAGGTGCAGAAGCCGCCGAAGCCGCACTGGAAATGATAGACCTGTTGGGTGACTTGCCGCAACAACGTGATACGTTTGAACGTTCAATAAGCCGTTTTGTTGACAGAATGAAAGAACTACCGAATCCATTTGAAGACAAAAATTTTATGGACGACATCTTATCAACAATAGTTGTGAACGAAGAAGACGAAGACGATGATGACAATGACGATAGATTCTTTCTACCAAAGCCGAAAAAAAAACGTACAACAAAAAAGAAGAATACGAAAAAAAAATAACCAACAAACCATAATCGACAATGCCAAATAATAAATCAGCAAACCGTAAACTCTCCGTGCGTACTCTGGCAAGAACGGTTGCGTTCCAGGTTCTATACCAAGAAGATATGAATACCGGCAGCGCATCGGAGTACGGCATTGACTATATCAATGAACAACTAAATACCGCCGACGAAAGTATGAGGATACTGTGTCAGTCGTTGGTAATTGGAACACGTTCGCACGTAGCCGAAATCGACAAGTTAATCTCCGAAATGTCAACCAACTGGTCAATTGAAAGAATGGCTGTAACAGACCGCAACATTCTACGTCTGGCGGTGTACGAAATCTTACACGAACAAACGCCAAGACCAGTTGTGATAAACGAAGCAATAGAACTTGCAAAACGTTTTGGCGCAACAACATCCGCGTCATTCGTAAACGGAGTATTAGACAAAATAGAAAAAACGTCCGCAGAAAGTACGGACGCAAACGAATAAAAGTTTTAACCATCGGTAGCGGGACTAATAATCATTGCCCCGTCGCTGGTTTTGTTTGTAACAAAATGTTTTGGTTTAGCAGACGGACTTGGGTTTCCAGGGCTTTTATATCTTGACGCAACGTTGTTATTTCGTTACGCATTTCGCTGATTGTCTGACGTAACAGTACCAATTCCTTCGACGGCGGTGTGTCCCACGAATCGTTTGATATAGCGGTTACGTCCTGCGGCATCATCGGGTCTGTCGGTATCAACGGCGGTACCGAAGTAAATTGAGACGGTCTTGTTACCGGTTGCAAAGGCGAATTATTGTTGTACACTCCGGCTGGTGTTTGAAGTGTTGGTGTTGGTCTGGATAGTGAAGCGTCAAATGGTGAATCGTTTGCCGGTTTTGTTTCGTTTGCAATTACGTCTGGTGTTACAACGCCCGCGTTTTTAAGTTGCTGTGTGATGTCTTTTAGTTGAGCGAGAACTTCGGTCTGACGTGTTGATAACGTTTGCGACAGATGCGAATCTTGCGGGTCGATGAAATCTAACGCACGTTGAATCTGTTTCAATTCCAAATTTAAGTCGGACTGAATCCGTTGCAACAAATCAGGACTAACACCCTGCAACGCCATTGCCGGACGCGGCGGCAACGATGACGGCACGTATTCACCAGGCGGCGTTGTCTGCGGACTATTTGGACTCATCGGCGACGACGGTTGAACGGGTTGCGCCAACAACATTGGCGTAAAACAAAATACGATAATGATTGAAAATAAATGTTTCATAGTAATCTAGCATTCTAATTTAGATAGTTGTTAAAAGGAGGGGAAAAATTTGTAATAATTTAGCTAAGTGAAGTAATAATACTTTTCTGATAATTTGCAGTAAATACAAAAATTGGCGTATTTAATTTGCGTTGTTCATGAAGATTAAGAAAACCGTTTCTGGTTTTCTATTCTTTTCGATACAGTATTTTAAAATTTACTTCACTTGGCTAATGTATTACGAAAAATGTTGCTACATTTTTTGTCTCACGTTATCGAAAATCGCTCCCAAATTTGTGCCAAAATCTGACGGTTTAAGTGCCTTTCAAAAATATTGGACAAGGACATCTAATTGTCAAATATCATTTTGCAATCACTAATCGCTACACATTCTAATTTATAACGACGTTTTTGACAACTACCAGCGTTCCTACCAAAAACTCGACTGTCAATCAACGTCGTAAATTATATCACGTTCATTCTTGATTTCAAGTCCAGTTTTCATAATTTATCAAGGATTCTGCAATTTTATCGCTCTTGATACTCATTCGGAAAAATGCTCTCGAATTTGAATTTATAAGCACCTTTCAAAAATGTTGGACAGGGACACCGTACTTGGAAGAACGCGGCTTC
>JAITST010000162.1 GCA_031287585.1 Planctomycetaceae bacterium
TTCCACAATCAGCATTTTGGGTTACGATTACATCGCGACACAAACAATTTTCAATCGTGTTAAGACAGAAAAAATCTGGACGAGTTATTATCTGACGGATACTTATTGTAACCGTTCACGGACATTACAATAAGTAAACACGAAGACACGATGTCACGAAGGAGAAAAAGAATAGACTTGTTCGGGATCCCTTTATTTTGCCACGAATAAACACGAATAATTCGTTATAAATTCGTGTATTCGTGGCAAAATTATTGTCTGTAAATTGTTAATTTTATTTATTTTGAAGTTACCGAACAAGTCTATTGTTGTTTTTTGCCCTTGACAGCGTTTGCCGTTTTTGTTACCGTTCAAACCGTTGGGGTTTCTTTGCCCGTGTTACACAACACATGTATTGTTTGGAGTTTTATATGAAACGGATTATTGTTTTTGTTGCTCTGTTAAACTGTTTATCAAGCGTTATCCTTGCTCAGACTGCCAGCAAGCCGCAAGTTCCGGCACAGAAGTCGGCTCCGGCTAACGTTGCAGCTGTTCCGCGTGTTGAGATACCGGAATGTGTTGCGGAGATAAACGGTGAGAAGATATTTAAGAACCAACTTGCCGCGGAAGTGCTGCGGCAGTTTGGCGACAATGTTTTGCGTGACGAAATTCGTAAGGCATTGATTATGCTTGAATGTCAGAAGCACGGTATTACTGTTTCACCAGCGGATTTGCAGGCGGAAGTACAGCGGCTTGCGGGAACTTTCAAACGTGACACCGAGCAGTGGTTCGAGATGATTGAGAAAGAACGCGGGATGAGCCGAAGCGAGTATATTGAGGACTTGTTGCGACCAATGTTGTCGATGATAAAACTCGCGGGGCAGATGATGACAGTCACTGATGACGAAGTCCGCCGTGAGTTCGACGCACGTTTTGGTGAATCGATTCAGGTGCGCCAGATTGTTTTCACGTCGCAAGAACTCGCCGAACAGACACGCCGCCAACTGTTGGCTAATCCCGACTCGTTCGCGTCGGTTGCAAAAAATATCTCCGCCGATCCGACAACAAAACCATACGGCGGTTTGTTACCGCCGATACGGCGTTTAGCAGTTGAAAAGGTTGTCGGTGATACGATTTTCGCGTTGAAGGACGGCGAGATTTCGTCGGTGGTTCAGTGGCCTATCGGACATTTTGTTCTGTTCCGTTGTGAACAACATTTCCCGCCACAGCAAGTTGACTTCGCCGCTTACCGTCCGCAGTTGGAACAGAAAGTACGTGACGCTAAGATTCGCGAGGTTTCGGAGCAAGTTTTTGCTAACCTGATGAAAAACGCTCATATAACGAACGTGATGGTTAATCCAGCACTCGCGTCGCAATATCCGGATGTCGCGGCGGTTGTGAACGGTTATCAAATCACACGGCAACAACTCGCGGACAAGTGTATTCGACGTTACGGCAAGATTACGCTCGGTGAAATGATTGGTAAGAAAATGATTGAACAGGAATGCCGTAAGAACGGTATTCAACTAACGCAAGGCGATATTGAAAACGAAATTCGCGAAATGGCGGCGAAGAATTTGCCACTCAAGCCGGACAACACGCCGAATACCGAACGTTGGTTAGAACTCGCGACGAAAGAGGTTGGTGTTACGCCGGATGTGTATCGTGCGAACACCGTTTGGCCTATGCTTGCGTTGAAGCGTTTGTCGCGTGACGGAGTTAAAGTGACGGAAGAAGATGTACGAAAGGGTTTCGAGGCAAACTTTGGTGCGAAGGTAAAATGCCGTGCGATAATAATGGACAACCAACGCCGCGCTCACGAAGTTTGGGACAAAGCGACGAAGAATCCAACGGTAGAAAATTTCGCAGACCTTGCACAAAATTATTCGGTTGACGAGAGCCGAATCAACGGCGGTATAATTCCGCCGATTCAGAAACACGGAGGTCAACCGATGCTTGAAAAAGAGGCTTTCTCGTTGAGACCCGGTGAAATTTCGCAAATCATCCAAGACGAAGACGTATGGGTATTCCTGTTCTGCGAAGGATATACGCCGCCAGTGAACGTGAATATGCAAGACGTGCAAACGGAAATCGTGTCTGACATCTACGATAAAAAGTTGAAGTTGGCAATAGCAAATAAGTTTGAGGAAATGTCCGCGCGTTCAACAATCGACAACTATTTGGAAAACACATCAACAAGCCCGCGTCAACAAGAACTACCAAACGCAAACCAACCGCCGGAACAGCGTGCGGCAGGAGCGGCGTTGCCAAGGAAGTGAACGACGTGGTGTTGTCTGAATGGATGTGTAAAAATAAATGGGGGATTTTATTTTTACACACCCGTGAACAATTTTCGAGAGTGTTCACTTAAAGATAGTTTTGGCTGTCCACAGTCTAAAATTGACAATTTAAGCAAAATACAACATATAGAAATGCATAAAGCAGACCATATTTTGTTACCTATACGCTGTATTTTATCCAATTTTAACGTCTTCGAGTTAAATTTACGCACAACTATCTTTAAGTGAACACTCCCCAATTTTCATTTTACCCCCTATTGACAAAAATGGAAAGATGATTAAACTTGTACGGGCGATGGCGGTTTCAGATGGCATCTGAATTTTGTGCAAGTTTCGTGTTTCAATTACCCTCCTTCCTAGAATTGGAGTTACTATGAGTTTTCAACGTTTTTTTGTTGCGATAACAGTTTTGTTTGTTGTTGCTGTTTTGGCTGCTTCGATTTGTTATGGTGAGTGTGTATGCGGTGAGACACATGAATTGACAGTCACGATTATTGGAACTTCGACTCTTGTTGATGTAACTTATGACGACGACAATGGCGAGGTTGCATCTTACACTTATTGCATATCGGCTTCCGCAAGTTGCGACGCTCCTGTTGCGAACGCGGAAATGGTTGCCGGCGATCCTAGTTGGTCGGTCGCTCCGTCGGACAAATCTACAGGTCTTGATACTTACTCGCCGCAGTGGGGACACATCGTTGAATACGCGGCACCGGGTGATTATGAAGTTGAACTCACCGCATCTGTTAGTGTTTCTGTTGTTGAAACGAAATCCGACGGGACTACTGTAACTCATACTTACACTGGTGAAGCAACGGAAACAATCACGGTTACAGTCGGCGGCAGCGTGACTCCGCAACCTTGCCCCGACACTTGCGATTACGAGCAGTGTTTGGAATGTCTCGGTCTCACTTGTCCGGCACCGACAACGATGTCAAGCAACGCCGCGCT
>JAITST010000166.1 GCA_031287585.1 Planctomycetaceae bacterium
CCGTTGCGTCACTGTTACAACAAAGCCGAGTCGGTATATCTTTCCGCGTTGCCCGATGTTTATCTGCAAGTTGTGATGGCGTATTCGCCGGACGGTCGGTTGGTACATACCGGTTTTTATTGCGGTGACGACCTTGATACATATATGTTGGCGGCGAAACAGTCGCAGGCGGAGAACATTACAGTTGTACCGCCGCTTAAAAAAGTTGTCGCGTTGATGCAGGGTGACGAATTTTTCAGTACGTGGGTTGCCAATAAAGCCGTGTATCGAACACGGAAGGCGATGGCGGACGGCGGCGAACTTATCATAATCGCGCCCGGTTTGAAACGTTTCGGCGAGCAGGACGAAGTTGACAAAATCATTCGTACTTATGGTTACACCGGAACGGAAAATGTTATGAAACTTTGGAAGCAACACGACGAATTGCAAGACCTGACGCACGCCACCGCTCACCTGATTCACGGCTCGTCGGAAGGACGATTCAAGATAACGTACGCGCCGGGGCATTTGAGTAAAGAAGACATTGAGTCGGTTAATTTCGGTTACATAAACTACAATGAAGCAATCGAACGTTACTCGCCCGACAAACTCAAAAACGGGTTTAATACGTTAGCAAACGGTGAAGAGATTTATTTTATCAGTACGCCGTCTGCGGGATTGTGGGTACGGGATAAATCGTTACCGTCACGCTGAAAGACGATTACGTTTGTTACCTGAAGCGTAAATTAAATGAGAAATTTTTCGGTGCGTGATTCATATCACGTACACTTTTATAACCTTTTACAACTATAAATACTATGACAAAACAATATGATATTGGACTGATGGGTTTGGCTGTTATGGGGCAAAACCTTGTACTTAATATGGTTGACCACGGATTTGACGTTGCGGTGTTCAACCGCACAACCAGCAAAGTTGACGAGTTTCTCGCGATGCCGGAGTCGGCGGCGCGTGAGTCGAAGTTGGTCGCCTGTTACTCGTTACAGGAACTCGCGTCGAAGTTGAAACGTCCGCGTAAAGTTATGTTGATGATACAGTCAAAGGACGCGGTACCGGCACCGGAGCCGATTTTGTATCCGAAGGCGGCGGCGATTGACGCGGTCATCGAAGACTTAATCAAGATTCTTGAGCCGGGCGACGTTATCATTGACGGCGGTAACACGCATTTCCGTGATACCGAGCGGCGAACTAAAATCGTTGAGGAAGCTGGTTTGTTGTACATCGGAACAGGTGTTTCCGGCGGCGAAGAAGGCGCGAGGAAGGGACCGAGTATGATGCCCGGCGGCAGCGAGAAAGCGTGGGAATCGGTCAAGGATATTTTTCAGGCGATTTCCGCAAAGGTCGGCGCGAAGGGTGATATTCCGTGTGCTGACTGGGTCGGCGCACGCGGCGCGGGACATTACGTTAAGATGGTTCATAACGGAATTGAGTACGGCGATATGCAACTTATTTGCGAAGCGTATTGGATGCTCAAACAAGTGCTTGGTTATACCAACGAGCAACTTTACGAAACATTCGCGGAGTGGAATAAAGGTGAACTGAACAGTTATCTGATTGAAATCACACGTGATATTTTCAAGGTTAAGGATAAAGAGACGGGTAAGTTTCTTGTTGACGTTATCCTCGATACCGCTGGTGCGAAAGGTACGGGCAAGTGGATGAGCCAACTCGCTCTCGACCTCGGTACGCCGAGCAATCTCGTTACGGAAGCAGTTTACGCGCGTTGTATATCGGCGATGAAGGATTCGCGTGTTCGTGCGAGCGGTTTGTTGACCGGTCCCAATAAAACGTTTACCGACGACAAAAAACTTTTTGCCGAACAAGTCCGACAGGCGTTGTACGCGTCGAAGATTTGCTCTTACGCGCAAGGTTACGTTCAAATGCAGGCGGCGAGTAAGGAACATAATTGGTCGTTGAATTACGGACCAATTGCGATGTTGTGGCGCGGCGGCTGTATTATTCGTGCGGTATTTCTCGAACGAATCAAGGAAGCGTTTGGGAAGAATCCGAATTTGGAAAACTTGTTACTCGATGATTATTTCAAAGAGATTGTTGTTAAGTCGCAAGACGCGTGGCGCAATGTTGTCAAGACGGGTATTGAGTTTGGAATCCCGATACCAGCACTCACAACCGCGTTGTCATACTACGACAGTTATCGTTCGGCATACCTGCCGGCAAATCTACTCCAAGCCCAGCGAGACTACTTCGGTGCGCACACATATCGCAGGACAGATAAACCAAACGAAGTACCGTTCCATACAGACTGGATACAGGAATCGCGTTAATTGATGAACAAACTGTGACAGAAAGGACATTACTTATGACCGCGTCATTAACTATTGACGAAATCATTGAATCGGCTAAGTTACTCCCAATTCAGGATAGAAAGCAGATAATAAGTGAACTGCGCACAATCAATTTTTCGGAACAAGAACAAAAAGAGAAACATTCCATAGATGTTTTCCTAAATGGTTTTGTTGGTATCCTTGAAGGTGTCCCGGATGAGGATATTGAAAATGCCAGATATGAATCTCTAATGGAAAAATACGGATAATGCTTCGACTATTGCTTGATACAAATATCATTATAGACCTCTCGCAACAACGGCAACCGTTTTGTACAGAAGCGGTTGCTCTTGTGCGCCAAATCAGTAATGGGAATAATTATGGTTTTGTTGCGGCAACAACAATTACGAATATGTTTTACATTTTGAGGAAATTTATAGGACGTAGTGAAGCGTTATTGCAAATTAAAAATTTGCTAGGAAGTAAAAACATAGATTTACTTGCAGTTGACAAACAGACACTTATTGATGCCCTTGAATATAATTTAACTGACTTTGAAGACAGCGTGCAACTATCTGTTGCCGATTTCAATAGGATTGATTACATTGTAACAAGAAATTTGCGGGATTTTCGGGAATCATTTGTTCCCGCGATTTCACCGACAGAAGCGTTACAGAAATTGTCGCAATCACCGCCACCCACTTTAACACACTAACCCACGAGAACCACAAATGGAAGTTCGATTTGAAAATCTTGTTCGTCATTTTCCAAAAACGAAAGCGGTTGACGACATTTCGTTTTCATTCAGCAGCGGTCAAATATACGGTTTTGTCGGACCGAACGGTGCCGGTAAAACGACAGCGATGCGAATACTCGCGACAATCGACGAACCAACGTCAGGTGACGTGTTTGTAGGCGGTAGAAGTGTTGTCCAGTATCCTGACCTTGTCCGTCACAATGTCGGTTATATGCCGGACAATCTACCCGCTCATCGTGACATAACAGTTCACGAATACCTCGACTTCTTCGCTCG
>JAITST010000175.1 GCA_031287585.1 Planctomycetaceae bacterium
TTTAATTTTATCAACCTTATTTTTCAATGACAATACGATGCAACCGAACTTTATCGCCGCCGAAACGAACACCAACAAACTTTACCAACTCAACAGTTTTCTCAAACGTCTCGCCGCCGATGTCGATTGGGCTGTGTTTGATTAACAGGGATTTCGTCCCCTTCTTTCCGTCCTCCGCAAGCCGCAGCCCAACTGAGGACGACCGTACTTCGATGTCCTTCTCATGTTCAAAATCATCATACTCAAATCTCAATACAATCTCTCCGATGAGATGACCGAATTCTTTATCCGCGACCGCAAAACGTTTCAGGAATTTCTCGGCATCACGGTCTACCACACGATTCCCGACGCGAAGACTATCTGGCTCTTTGCCGACCAGATGAAGAAAGTTCATCTCGACGAAATTCTCTTCGGCAAGTTTCTCGAAATGCTCGAATCGAAAGGCATTAAGCCGCAAGGCGGTACACTCGTTGACGGCACGTTCGTTGAAGTGCCCAAACAGCATAACACGAAAGAAGAGAACGCACAAATTAAGAAGGGTGAAGTGCCGAAGTCGTTTGAAAATAACACACATAAACTTGCGCAGAAGGATTGCGATGCGAGTTGGATGAAGAAGGGCGATGCGTCGTTTTTCGGTTACAAAAACCATCCGTGTGTTGATGCGGTTTGGAAGTTGATTTGGGGTTATGGTGTGACGACAGCGAAGGTTCACGACAGTGTCCCGTATTTAGATGTATTGCCGGCAAAGCCGCTTCCGGGCTGTGCGGATGCGTATGCGGATTCGGCTTACAGCGGCAAGGATATTGCAACGGAAATATTGAAACGAGGTTATGAACCGCAGATATGCGAGAAGGGTTATCGTAACAAACCGCTTACGGAAGAGCAGAAGGCTAGTAATTGTACAAAAAATAAGGTTCGTTGCCGGATAGAACATGTTTTTGGGGAACAAAAGATGCGGATGAAAAACGAGACGCTGCGAAGTATCGGTTTTTCGAGGGCGAAGTTTTGGATAGCATTCGTAAAACAATAATTCGTCCAAAAATTGGTCTTGTTTGCAAATTGGTAATATGCTACAACGCCGAATAGGAGCATTGTAACACAAATCAGAAATAAATACAAGAGCGTTTCTCCGCTCTTTGACGAGCGGACAAAACGTCTTTGGGCGGCAGCCGAAGCTCACGAACTCGGTTGGGGTGGAATCTCTGCCGTTCAGTCGAGTAGGCGAGGAATGCCTCGACTACTCGACTGGTGAAAAATTTAAGTGAAAAATCTAGCCGTGAACGACACAGATTTTCACCTCTGCAACAATCCTAACAACGCTTGCGAGTTCTCTGTTATTTTTGGTAGTATTGTCAGCGTTGCCTGCATTAGTAGTTGTACTCTTGCCAGTTGTGATGATTCGGCTGCGAAGTCTGCGTCTTTTATTTCACTGTTTGCTCCGCTTGCTATTTCTATTGAGTCAACTAAATTATCTAACGTTGCTTGTACCTGATATTTCTGGAACGAACCTAATCGTCCGCGTAACGAATTTACTTGGTTTGTTACTTCCTCCACAACTCTAAACGCTCCGTTTGTGTCTGCGTTTAGTGCGAAGACTCCGCCGCTCCGCAGGTCGTCCAGCGTTCCGTTGTAGCCGCCCAGTTTTGCTACGTTTATGTTTGGTAACGCTATTCTCGCTTGTTGTGTCGGGTTTGCGTCTGGTCCCAATTGCATCAACGCACCGCCGCCCGTTATTCTGAAACCGAATACCGTTCCCTCAATCGCGTTATCTGTCAGACGAATCGACACATCTAAATCTGATGTCATCGACGAGACTACGTTACCACTGCTCACCGCCAGTATGTTGTTTATCAACGCTTTTGCATCTACTCCGCTTGTTCGGTCAACTACCGTCCCGTTGCGGTCTGTTACTTGAAACGTCGAACTCCCAATCGCCTTCACTTCAACAAACGATTGCGAACCCGCTTCCAACGCATAAAACGTCAAACCTAAACTCGCATTGTCAGCCGCTCCCAGCATCGGTGCGCCGCGTTCTACTCCGACATTACTAACCCGTAACGTTCCTTTGTCGCCGTCTTGAACAATTCCGTTTCCGTTGGGCGTTACGGGATTTCCCGCAATGCTCGTCGGTATTGCCGCCGTGAACAAGTCACGTACACCGCTTGTCTGATTGATTAACTCAACCACCTCGTTTGCCGTCATTGGTTGTTCGGGATTAACGCCAACTGTAAGTTGACGTGTCGCGGAATCGTAAACTACGCGAGGTCCATCCGTGTCGTTCATCACACGAACCTCAACGTTTTCAAGTCCCGTATCAACTCTTTTCGCCGAGACCTGAAACGCCGCGTTGATTCCGCCCGACGAAATCACCGTCGTTTCCGCAAGCGATGCCGACGCTTTTACTCCGCCTGTCAACTGTGCTTTGTCGCCGTCGGCAACGATACCATCTCCCGCAGACCCCGACGCGCGCGATGCCCGAAACAAACTGCTCACTTCGGGCGTGTTGTTTATCAACCGGACAACATCGTCCGCAGTCAACGGATTCAAACGGTCAGTCGTAATCACCAACTCGCCGCGTGAGTCGTCATAACGAACACCGTTTGCCGCTCCCGCTTCAACTCGCACAACCGTGTTGTTGTACCGCGAACCTTCCTGCGCCGCTGTCACTACAAACGACGCGTCAATTCCGTTCTTTGAACGCACCGTCGCCCGCGGATAATCGAGTGCGATACTCGTATCGTTACCGGCAAACTCCGCCTGCGGATACATCGCCGCGAGCAAGTTTGAATCGTTTGTACAATTCTTCGGGTCATACGACGGACGAAGAACACCGGTTCCCATTTCGGACAAACCTTGTGTACAAGCGGGTTGCGTGTAGTTGCTTGGGTCAATCGAACTAACACTGATTCCGTATTTCTCCAAAACCGCCCGCGACTCTTCTGTTGACGGGTTATCGAAAAACTTTACCAAATCGTTCGCGGTTGTCTTGATTAAACCTTTCGTATCGGTTTCGAGGTGAATCGTTATCTCGCCCGCCGACACAAGACCGCCGGAAAACTCGCCAACTTCCGCCGACATACCGACATACGCGCTATTTGTGAACGCGGGCGGATTCGACGGGGCGTAATACGTTTGCGGCTCGACGTAAAACATACTACCGACAAACGGGTCACTCGCAACTAACGATTGTAAATCGTTCATCGTGAACGAACCACGCGAAGGGTCGGACTCGCGACCGGCAAAGTCAACCGAGATAACGACCGCGTTCTTCGCGGGGTCGTAAACCGCCGACTCGTTTGCCGCGTCTTGCATTATCACTGCGATTCCATCGTACTGCGAACCGGTATTATGGGCTTTGAGTGTGAACGATGTGTTCGGGTCGAGACCTTGAATTTGTGCGGTTGAACGTGAGTAAATCGGCGCGGCAGTTTTGTCGTCGATTGATAACGGCGTACCGGGTTCACTGACGAATCGAATCGTTGGCGGGTTCGCTGGCGCGAGAAACTGTAAGAGGTTTTTGTCGTTCGCGTCGCCGTAGTAACTGTATTCAGAGAACGGCGAGACGGTACCGAGACCGGTTGTGCCCGTCGGTAACGCCGCACTAACGATGCCGTTACCGTTAGCGTCACGGAGCAACGGCGAATTATTGATGAGCGAGACGACTTGCTCGGCGGTTGTTAAAACTTCGCCGCCGTCAACACCTTTTTGTACGAGCGTGAACGCGCTCGTTGGAACGATTGCGCCGGTTCCGTTTGACGGTTCAACGTTTTTAACGTCGAAGTAAGTTGCTAACGTTTTATCTGCCGCGAACCACGCCGCGACATCGTTGACTGTTGTATTCGTTGCGGCTTGCGGATTGGCTGGGTTGTACGCGACATTGAGCGTGATAGTTTTCGGTGTCGATTGCAAGTTGTAAACAACACCAGTTGTGCCGCCGGTCTCGTTGACGTTATTGATTTTGAACTCAACATCGTTCCAACCACTGCCCGCGATTTTCGGGCTTATTGTGAACTCGTTGTTAGCAAGTCCATCGTTCTCACCGTTGTAACTATACAACGCGCGTTGCCAGGTTGTAGTCTGCAACATAACGGCGATTTCCGCAGGCGCGTTACCGTTCGCGGGTGTGTAATTTAATCCGAGCGTGTCGTTACCGCCGTCCGGTACAACGTAACGGACAGTGAAGTTGCCCGCGAGTGAACCGCTTTCGCTGGCTGTCAGAATTACGTCATTGTTTGTTCCGTAAGAGGTCAATGCGATGCTGCCGTTGCTGGCACGCTGTTCAACGCGTGCGCCGACACCAGTAGAATCACTTGACGCATTGACCGCTTGTGCGATGTCTGAAATGTCCGCGCCTCTATCAAACTCGAATACTTCGTAACCGTTCGATCCGCCGACTTCAAGTTTGATACTTTCGGTTGCCGCGCCGTATGGGTAGTAAAGTTCGGCTTGCTTCGCGGTTTGTAAGACTTTGACTGAAACATCCTTTTCGGTTCGTCCGAGAAAGTTCGCTTGGTTGACTGTGAGTTGGCTGGCAAGAGCGGGGTCGAGACCGTAAGTTGTGAAGTCAAGCGAACCGTCGAGGAGTGTCTTGCCGAGAAACTTGGTTGTGGCGGCGATACGGTTGATGGTGTCGAGAGTGCTGTCGAGTTGGAGTTGTAACGCCGCGATCATAGTAGGTGTCTCAACACCGGTATTTGCGGCTTCGACAACTATTCCCTTAACGTCGTTGAGCAGACTACTGAGTTGGCTGAGCGCACTGTCGGCAGTCGAGATGACGGAGTCGGCGCGTTCACAATTCGAGACGGCTTGAGTAGTCGCGGAAATTTCTGATGTGAGCATCGAACTAGCAAGAAATTCGCTGGGACCGTCCTTGCCGGAATTTATCTTGATACCGGTTGACAAATTACGTACAGTCGTCTGAAACAAAGCGTCGCTACGCTGATAAGATAATTGACCAACGAGCGAACTGATGTTTGTACGAAAGTTTGAACTGGTGATTTGTGACATAGCGTTTGTTAATGTTGCAAGGAACTGAGAAACGACTCACCAACACGTTTCGGTTGTATCGACAGAAACAATTTTGTCGGCGAGTTAATGTCGGTACGCTATAACCTCTTACACGTTTTGACTAGATTGTGTATATTTTTTAATTTGCCGTTTTGTTACAAACCGCCGTCCATATCGCTGTTGCTACAACATCAACCGGTTGCGACGCGTCAACTATCACGTAACGATTTGGTTCTATTGTTGCGTAAGACACAAAACCTTCTCTGACTTTTCGGTGGTATGTTTCACCTTTTGATTCCATTCGGTCTGCTTTATCGCGTGAGATTTTCAAACGTTGTTGTGAAACTTCGTAAGGTACATCCAGAACGAAACCGATGTCCGGCATAACACCGTAAACCGCAATGCGTCCCGCTTCGGTTATCTCGTCAACCGAAACGCCGCCCGCGATTCCCTGATAGACAATTGTAGAGAGCAAAAAACGGTCGCACAACACGGTCTTACCAGTAGCCAACGCGGGACGGATAATTTCCTCAACAAGTTGTGACCGTGCCGCCATAAACAAAAACATTTCGGTACGCGTCGCAATTTCAAGTTCGTGACCGTGTAACAAAATCTCACGCACACGTTCGCCAAGCGGTGTACAACCCGGGTCGTAACAGGTGACAACATTATGTCCGCAATCGGATAATCGTTTCTCCAACAGTTTCAATTGCGTACTTTTCCCGCAACCGTCACCGCCATCAATTGTTATAAACATATTTTGCATTGTTGTATTTACAGTTTGAGTGATTCAATATGATAACTCATTTTCTCTTTTTTAACAACCATTGATATATTTTCGGCTTTGTTTTACACACCCTTTTACACACCCGTTCCATCGGGGTACTTGACACCGAAACTGCAACGGTGTACAGTATTGTAAATCACGGCGGCACTGTGCTGTCTAACTCTTTTCACTTTAACCCCCACAACTACTATGCAAAAACATTTTATTTCGTTGTGCTTTGTTGCACTCTGTTTGACGTTCGTCCCGCGAGTTACTGCGGAAGGCGGCAAGTTGTCGCAAGACCAAATCGAATCAATGGCGATGCAGCCCGCTAATGGCAAGGTGTTGGAGGTAATGCTTCCGCTATTCAACGAGGAAACGCTGCATTACACCGCCGGAACGAAGTACAAAGATAAGGACATCAAGTACCGTTTACGGGTGCCGGAAAAATTGGAGGAAGGTAAAAAATATCCGCTCGTGCTTTGGCTACACGGTGTTGGTGAAGATGGAGACGACAACAAAAAATCACTCGTTCACCTACATCACATCCTGCCGTATCTGACTGGCGAGAAACAGCGTGATTTTTTTCTACTCGTGCCGCAATGCCCAAAAGATGATTACTGGTACAGTGCCAGAAGTAACGCCCAAGATATTGAGGTCAGTCTCGAATCCTGGATTGGTGTTAACAAACACGGTATCCAAGTTCCGGTGAACTATCGAAAAATTCCTTGGTACTTGCGTATGATACAAGGCGGGGAAGACGGGATTGATGCCGTTCCCATCAAGCAAAACAAGGAACAGACAGTCAGGCAGACTTATGCCCGTGATAACGGGCAGACAATCAGGGAACTTACGTTGAAAATCGACAAAGATGGTAAGCCGGAAGAGTTGACGCTAATCGAAAGAGTGACGAAAGAAGACGGTGAGCCAGAAAACAAATCTATTGTTGATGTTAAAGGCGAACAGAATGTTCGTAAAGCGTATCGTGATTTCTGCATCGAACAGTTCAGGTCGGCTATTGCCGAACATTACGGCGGCAGTATGACGTTCAATGTCGAAGAAACTGACAACCTCGACACTGTAAAAGTGACCTACGCAAAGGCATTTGAAGATTCTCCATTCGGTTATTCGTTTGCGATGATTGATGATGTGTTGAAACGTTATCCGGTTGATGCAGACAGGATTTCTGTGAGCGGTTTGAGCAGCGGCGGCGATGGAACTTGGGCGGCGTTGGAAGCGAAACCGGAATTGTTTGCGGCAGGTGTTCCGATTGTCTCGTGGCGAACTTGGGAAGACGAAGTTTTAACGGAAAAACCGCTCTTAAAGAAAATTCCGGTCTGGTCAATTTACAGTAGCGACGACAGCAGTATTGACGTAGCACGGGGAAACTTCGAGCGGGCGGAAGCAGCGGGTTGTAACGTGAAGAAAACGGAGTTCGGAATTTGCGGACACAACGGCTGGACACCAGCGATGTTACAAGCGGACGTTTTTTCGTTTCTGATTTCACGCGGTAAAAAAGACGGTGAATACGTGCAAGTGAGTGACCCGACTGTTAAACCGGAAGATATGAAAGGAATCGTTGAAGTCGCGACACGTGATACACGGCAGCCGAAACTTGCGCCGCTGAACACGAACATCAATCCGGCATCTGCGCAACCGGACGCGCAACCGGTAGTGAGTGCTGAAGAAAATGTTGACGTGATAACGTCTGACGGTGAAACCGTGCAGGGAAAAATCATAGATGATTGTGACCGTCCGTGGGCAATGACTTCGGATTCGCAGTACGGTTTGTTCGCGGCTGACTGGATGAATGAATCGAAGGACTTGCCGCAATTTGCGATAGACGAGGCGATTGAAGATTTGGCGAAACGTTACGCCAAGTCGATAAGCGGCGACGGTACAGATGTTGCGGAGACGTGCCGTGCGATTATGAGTTTGGAACACAAACCGGCGAGTAATCCGTTTTTCACAGTAACAGGCGGACGGTTGCAGAGCGAAATCAACTACACGCTGTCGGACAAAGGTAAAATGCTGGTTCGTATCCTGAAACTGATTCAGGAATCGAATGAAGACAAAAACTCGCTAAAACCGCTTGCCGAAAAAACACTCGCAAGAGTTGAAGCGATTTGTAAATAGTGAAATTTTGAGTGACGGTAAAGCAGAATTGCCCCGAAAGAGGTTACGTAAAATCCGCCGCGAGATATTCAACTCAAAAAATGTGTTTATATTGTTGCCCTGGCTTTTGTTCGGGGAAGAACGTTTTGAATTACTCTCTAACCCCCAATAATACTATAATACTATGAAAAATTTATTTTGTTTCTTCGTTTTGATTCTGTTAGTCAATCCCTGTATTGCCGCCGACGAAACTCCATTAACATTGGAAACCGTCAAGACGTACAGTGATATTAGCAAACTATTGCAACAGAACACAGTGCGGGTAAATACCGCATTGCAGGAAATTGCGGAAAAACACGGCGAAGTGCCGAGCTCCGACTTGCTTGCGCTGCTCACGCAGAACGGCAATTTCCAAGTCAGTGTAGGTGAGAAACTCCTCAACATTGGTAAGCAAACTCACGAAAAAGAGGAAGGTTATCAAGTGATGCTTAATGGGTTGCAAATGCTAGTTCGGATTGAACAAATTGCGGCAGTCGAAAAGTTAGCAACTGAACGTAATCTGACTGATAAAGATAAACTGGACGTGAAAAAAATTCAGCCGCTCATAACGGAAGTTGAAAATATCGATACGCCGTCCGCAAAACGGATTAGAGAAGTTTTGTCCGAAGTCGAAAAGGATGGACGCTATAATAACTTCGTTGGTTATTATCTGGTGGAAAAGTTCGTGCGGGAAGGATACAAACTAACAGGCGAAAAATTTTCGCAGGAAAAATTCGATGGTTTTCTGAACGAAGCAAAGAAACTTATCAACCGTAATTTGGATTCGTTGCCAGCGGATGTAATCTTACAGGAAGTATATGAGATTTCCAGAAGTTGGCGTTCCGCCGAACAGCAATCAGTGTCTATATTAGGTTTATTTACCTCACGAAAGTCCGCCGCTGGTAAGCAACGACTTGAAAAACAATCAAGAGAAATTCTGGTCGCCTTTATTAACTCGGAAGAATGTACGTTGCCAAAGGACAAGAAAACGGCAGCGTTGGATTGGGTTAAAGCGGTGTCGCAACGTGAAATAGACGGCGAGTTAAAACTTTACGGCAAGTTGCTTGACGGTACCGATTTAGACTGGAATGGTTTGCTGGCGAAGAACAAATATATTCTGGTAGAATTTACAGCGACGTGGTGTGCGCCGTGTCGCGAGGAAATTCCGAACTTGAAAAAAGCGTTTGAAAAATATCACGAAAAGGGTTTTGACATCGTGCAGGTTTATGCTCATGAATACGGCAGCAATCCGGTTGCAACTGTCAAAAAATTGGTCGATGACGAAAAACTAACGTGGACAATAGTATCGGAACACCTAACGAAACAGGACAAGAAGGTAAAACCGCAATCAGATTATTACGCCATCAACAGCTTCCCGACATTGCTGCTTATCGACAAGACCGGCAAGGTCATAGAAACCGAAGACCTCCGAAGCGTAGAATTACAAAAGAAATTAGCGGAGTTGTTTGGAAAATAGATTATGTGTGCGTGCTTGTCCAGCGGGGCGATTCGGTCTCGCTACAAGACGGGTGTGTAAAAATAAATGGGGGATTTTATTTTTGTCCGTGAACGGTTACGAACTTTGTATCCTCAAAAAGACAGGATAACCCGAAAAAATTTATTTCGGCATTGACACGCAGGT